>JBBQSR010000001.1:0-37299 GCA_038234855.1 Ktedonobacterales bacterium
CCTCTCGGGCGACGCGACCCCCGCCGAGCGATGGCACCCGATCCGCCCCGAGGTCGATGCGACGCTTTTCACGGGCGTCACGCTGCCCACATCCCTGCCCGACTGGCTGCCCGAGGCGGATGTCGCGCACCTCGTCGGCGAATTCACGCGGACGGGGTTTCGCGGCGGGCTGAACTGGTATCGCAACATCGACCGTAACTGGGAACTGCTGGCGGCGTATAGCCAAGCGCCGATCGTGCCGCCGACGCTCTTCATCTGGGGCGACCGCGATCCGCTCTTCGAGATCCCCGCCGTGCGTGCCCAGGTCGCGCACCTGGGCGACGCCGTCCCCCGGCTGCAAACGGTGCGGCTGGCGGGCTGTGGCCATTGGGTGCCGCAAGAGCGCGGCCCCGCGACGAATGCTGCACTGCTCGCTTTCCTGGCGCAAGATGGCTCCCCGGCCTGAAGGATGCGCCATGCTTGTGGCGGCTGTGCGCCCACCGTCGCGCCCGCGCGCATCGGTCGCTTGTATGATCCGCCCTCCCCTTCGGATACAATGCTTCGTGTGACTGGCTACACACGTTCATTCGTTCTCGTCAGCAGCGAGCGCCAATCGCGGTCGGTTTTCGGGGGCGCAGGGTGCGCCGTGAAAGGAAGGGAACTCAGCATGGCCGAGCCATCCGCCACCACGACCGCTACGGTGGCTGCCCCAGGGGCAACCGCCACGGACAGTCGTTGGCCCTCGACGCAGGTGACGTTGCCCATCGTGGCGATCTTGGGGTACACCGCGTTTTTCATCAGCGGCTTTGGGGTGGTTCTCAGAGATTCGAACACCCAGGCGCTGCCCATCTACATTTTCCTGGGACTTTTATTGCTGGCGTTGCAGACGATCATCTCCGAGACGCGCACGGCGTCGCGCTTCCTCTATGTCTTCCTCACCAGCGGGTTCGCGCTGGTTTATGCCGCTGAGGTCTATTTCAATCGCGTCGATAACTTCGCGCGGGCCTCGTGGTTCTACTTCACCATCAATGTGTTGCTCGTGATCGTCTTCATCTATGACGCGGTGGCGCGGCGCTTGCCGAGGCAGCAGCACATCAATGGCGAGCCGATGAGCGCACGGCAGATGCAGATCGCGCCTTTCTCCTTCGCCTCGTTCGCGACGGATTTCGCCGGGCTGGCGGTGCTCTTTTACACCACGTATGGCTTGCTGAACCTGATCGCCTCCATTCCCATCGGGCAAGATGGCAACCCCATCGTCATCACCATCAAGCCGCCCATAGGCAGCGTGTCGTCACTGGCACAGCTTGACCTGGTGGGAGGCTTCAGCGCGTCGGCGGTGGCGCTGCTGCTGACGGGCATCGTGGGCGTGCTGGCAGTGGCCGGGCAAAACAACGTGCGCGCTTTCGTGGGCGACGCAGGCAAGATCGCGGCGGTCGCGGCGAATCAGGTATTGCTGTCGCTGCGCCTGGTGCTGGGGCCGCTGGTGTGGCTCATTCCGTCCTTCGCGCTGGCGAGCTTCTCGGAGCGCTTCGTGCAGTACCTCAACAACAACGCGGCGGTGCGGAACACGAGCATCGGCGATCTCTTCAATCCCTTTACCCCGGTGGCGGTGCAGCACTATCCGCAAGCGTTCGCGAATGTCGGGCTGCTGCTGTTGGCGGCGGCGGCGGTGATGCTGGCGGTGGCGGTGGTCGAGCACAACGGGGCCATCATCCAACGCACGCTGCGCTTGCTCGGGGTCGCGGGCATCACGGTGTCGGTGGTGCTGTTCCTCTTCATCTTTAGCTTGGCGGCGGTGAATGCCGTGCTGTTGGTCTTCAATCCCGACGCGCGAGCACCGTTCCAGGTGGGGGGCGACACCCTTCTCGCGTTGGGTGCCGCGATTGTCGTTTTCGCGTATACCGCCATCACGGGACGTGGGCAACAACCGACCACGACAGCCTAACGGGCATCGTTCACGAGCCATGCCTTCCTCGCCACACTTCCCTGCCACAAGGGAAGTGTGGTATCATTTGCTCCCCGTTGTATGCTATGATGTCCCCCAATGTAGGGACGCCGCACCTGTTGCCAACCGTGCACTGACGCGTCTCAGGCCATCACCGTTGAGAGGGCGCTAACCATGGAGTTCAACCCCGAAGTCATTGGTGATATCGCCATTCCGCCAAGCGACGCCAGCACACCCGCGCCAGAGGCCCCGCTCGCCGAGCCAGCGCCGCTCACCACGCGCCAATCGCTCGTCTATTCGAGCGGCAACGCTGGGAGCGGCGTCTTTTCGGCGCTCAACCTCTATGCCCTGCCGTTGTTCCTCGCCTCGCTCCACTTCCCGACCGTGCTCATCAACCTCCTCAGCAGCACGCACTCATTCGAAGGCACGCTCATTCAGCCGCTGGTGGGCACGTGGAGCGACCGCACCTGGCATGATCGCCTGGGTCGTCGCCGCATCTTCATCGTCCGCTTCTTGCCTATCTCGGTGGCGTTGCTGGCCCTGACGCCGTTCATCCAGCCCTTCGCGGGGCTGCTGCCGGGCGTTCCGCTGCTGGCCGTCCAGATCGCGGTTTTTGCCTGTGTCTTTTTGTTTTCTGTGACCTTCAATGTCATGTACGATCCCTATAACGCGCTTCTGGCCGACATCACACCGCAGCGCCAACGCGGCAGCCTGAATAGCATTTTCCAGGCGATTGGTGCCGCAGGGCAGGTCATCTTTTTGCTCTTGGGCATCGCGCTGGGGATCGTTGGGGTGGGGGCCGAGCCGCTCTTCATCGGTGCGGCGGTCATCATCGCGCTGGTCTTCATTCCGTCGGTGATGGGCATCCGCGAGCCGCGCAACCTGCCGGGCCTCAAGGCATCGCACCGCTATCGACTGCGTGACTATTGGCAGAGCCTCAGCGGCGATCCGCAGGTGGCGTTTTACTACGCGACGCAATTGCTGCTGTGGCTGGGCATCAACGCCATCAGCATCAACCTGACGCGGTTCGCGCAGCAGGTCTTGGGGCTGC
Organism: Ktedonobacterales bacterium; assembly: GCA_038234855.1. Lineage (GTDB taxonomy): Bacteria > Chloroflexota > Ktedonobacteria > Ktedonobacterales > JACDGC01 > JACDGC01. The sequence continues at coordinate 2,976 of JBBQSR010000001.1, forward strand.
CAGATGCGCTCACCTTGGTCTTGCCGCTGGTCTTGCTGATCAGCACCTCGCTCACCTATCTGCCGCTCATCCGGGTGGTGAACCGCGTCAACCTCAAGATGCTCTTTCTGGGCGGCGTCATCTTGATGGCCGGGGCCTCGGTGGCGGCGATCTTTACCCAGTCGGTCGTGCTCATCTGCGTCATCTTGGCGGTCGCTGGGGTGGGCAATGCCGCCCAGACCGTCGCGTCTTTTCCCCTGCTGACGCGTGTCGCCTACCCCGACCAAATGGGCTTATATACGGGACTCAACACGGCCACGACCTCGATTTCCGCGCCGCTCTCGGCGGTCGTGTCGGGGGTCATCATCGACCGGTTCCACTTCACCGCGCTCTTTCCCCTGCTGGCGGTGATGTTCTTGCTGGCGCTCATCCCCCTCATCTTCCTCAATGTCGAGAAGTCGCACGCCGCGCAACTGCTGCGTCAGGGCGCGGTCACAACGGCGGGGAGCTGATGCACGCGCCTGGACGAAGTTAATAGCCCTGTATGGAATGGGGTTCCGGAACCCCATTCCATACAGGGCTTCCTAAGGAGCGGTTGAGGCCGATGCGGTCTTTCACGCGTTTATGCTATGATTTACGGAAAAGCCAGCCACAATGCCATGCCCTATCGCTGAAATGAGGAGCACCATGAGCCAGATCTTGCATATCTCTGAGGATGCCTATCGCATCTTAGAATCGCTCGCAGCGCGCGAGGGGCACACCCCCGCCGAGATCGTCGAATCCTGGGCGGTGGCGCATGCCCCGCGCGATCCCCAGACGCAGCCGCGCTATTACACCACCGATGAGTGGTTTCGGCACCTGGGCGTCAGTGAAGAGCGTATCGCGGCATCTAAGCAACGAGCCGCCAAAGTCGCTGAGGATAACAATGCCGACGCATGACGAAGAAGACACCTTTTGGCGTGATTGGGATCGTCTTTCCGAGGAGCGTCAAGATACGTTCCTGGACGCCACGCGAAAAATGGTCGAGGATATCAAGGCTGGGCGGGGCTTTCGCAAGGGGTTGCGCGTCAAGGGCGTGCAGGGGCACGCGGGCATCTATGAGATGACGTGGGCACCGGATGGCCGAGCGACATTCACCTCTGGCACGTCGCCCGTTGCTGGCGAGACGCACATCGTTTGGCGGCACATCGGCGATCACGACATCCTGAAAAATCCGTAGGGGCTAGCCATTTGTCCAGGCGCATCACTAGGCGGATTGGTGATGTAGGGGGGCGGGGCGCTGCGGCATACTATGAACAGTGACGCGAAGATATCGCGCAGTAGTATGCAGAACCAATAAAGGGAGCAACCCCCATGACGACCCCAACTCAGGCCAACACCTCGTTGACCAATTTCTCAGATGCCCTGGCAGGCGCGGTGGAAACCGCCGCCCAGGCCGTCGTGAGCGTGAATGCGCGTCAGCGCCTTTCCTCCACCGGCGTGCTGTGGCGCGCGGGCATCGTCGTCGCCGCCGACCACACCATCGAGCGCGAAGATGACCTGACCGTGACCCTGCCCGACGGCACCACCAGCACCGCGACCCTCGTCGGGCGCGACCCCAGCACCGACCTCGCCGTGCTGCGCATCGACAACACGACAGCGGCCCCCGCGCAGATCGGTGACACCAGCACCGTGAAGGTCGGCCACTACGTCATCGCCCTTGGTCGCGCGGGCGGCACGCTCAGCGCCAGCGGCGGCGTCGTCAGCGCCATCGGCAATGGGCGCACCGGCAGCGGCGCGCAGATCGACCATTTGCTGCGCCCAGACCTGACCATGTACCCCGGTTTCTCGGGCGGGCCATTGGTCGACGCGCAGGGCCAGGTGGTCGGCATCACCACGTCGCATCTGTCGCGGGCGGGCGCGGTGGCCATCCCCACGGCGACCGTGAACACGGTGGTAGACCAGTTGACGACGCGCGGCAAGATCGCTCGTGGCTACCTGGGCGTCAGCATGCAGCCGGTGCGCATCCCCGATGCCATCAAAACGGCGCTCAACCTCACCACGAATGGCGGCTTGATCGTCATCGCGGTGGAGACGGGTTCGCCCGCCGAGCAGGGTGGGTTGCTGATCGGTGATATCCTGATCAGCATCGAGGGCGCGTCCCTCAGTGACACCAGCGATGTGCAGTCGCTGCTCGGTCCCGACAAGGTCGGCAAGCCTGTCGCCATCCGTGTGGTGCGCGGCGGTGCCGATGCCACAGTCAACGTGATCGTGGGCGAGCGGCCCTAACTCTTCACGAAGATTTTGGACACGAAGGACACGAAATCCCGCGAAAGACGCGTATCGGAGGACGTGTCCTTCATCGCCCCGCTTGATTTTTGCAAGCAGGAGATAGACAAACCTATATGATTGCGACAAAAGCAGTGATTTCAACGACCCTCGGGGCCGACCTCGCGGAGGCGACCGAGGCGGTGCAGCGATCCACCGTGCAGGTGCGCGGGCGCGGGCCGGGCGGCGGCTCGGGCGTCATCTGGAGCGCGGATGGCCTCATCATCACCAATGCCCACGTGGCGCATTGGCAGCACGGCGACGTCGAGCTGTGGGATGGCCGCGTCTTCCCCGCCGAGGTGATCGCCCGCGATGACGAGCGCGACCTCGCCGCGCTGCGCATCAAGGCGACGGATTTGCCCGCCGCGCCCATCGGCGATTCAGATGCCCTGCGCGTCGGCGAATTGGTGATGGCGGTGGGCAATCCGCTCGGCATCATCGGCGCGCTGACGGTGGGGATGGTGCATGCCGCCCCGACCGGCCAGGCGCTGCGTGGCCGCAACTGGGTCCAGGCTGATGTGCATCTGGCCCCCGGCAACTCGGGCGGTCCCCTGACCGATGCCCGTGGCCGCGTCATCGGCATCAATAGCATGATCGCGGGCGGGCTGGCCCTGGCCGTGCCCAGCAACGCGGTGCAAGCCTTCCTCAGTCGCCCGGCGGCATCGGAGCGCCCCATGTTGGGCGTGGCGCTGCAACCGGTCGATCTGGGTGCGGGCCGTCGGGGCATGCTGATCTTCGCGGTCGTGCCCGAGAGCGCGGCGGAGGCGGCAGGCCTCATCATCGGCGACATCTTGACGGGCGTCGATGGTCGCCCCTTCGCGGGGCCTGAGGACTTCGCTGCGGCACTGAATGCCGCCCGCGATGGCGCGCCCCTGCCGCTGGATGTGCTGCGCGGTGGTAAGCCCCAGCGCGTCACCGTCACCATCACCCAGGCGTCAGCGCCTGCCACGGTGGCCGCGTGATTCGCGTGCTGGTCGCCGCCGCGCAAGACGTGGTACGCGCCGGATTGGAAGCCCTGGTGGCTTCCGATCCGGCTCTCGCCATTGTCGGCAGATCGCGGGCCGGGGCGGCGCTGATCCGCGACATCACCGATGCCGCGCCAGATGTCGTGCTGCTGGAACTGGGCTGGCAGGGCGGCGAGGTCGACTGGGCCGCGCTGCCGCATGACGACCTGACGCACATCCCCGCGCTGGTCGTCCTCAGCGACGACGCCCAGGGCACGTGGGTCGGCCAAGCCCTCCGCGCGGGGGTGCATGCCGTGCTGCCCCGCGACGCCACAGCGCACGAGATCCTCACCGCCATGCAGGCGGCATCATCGGGCCTCGTCGTGCTGCCTGCCCTCACCATCTCGGCGCTCTTGGCGGCGCAGCCCGTCCCCGCGCGCACCGCCACCACCAGCACCGGCCAGACGCTGACGGCCCGCGAGATCGAGGTGCTGCGCATGCTGGCCGAGGGCCTGGGCAATAAGATGATCGCCCGCGATCTCGGCATTTCCGACCACACCGTCAAATTCCACGTCGGCTCTATCCTCACCAAGCTCGGGGCTGCCAGCCGCACCGAGGCGGTGACGCTGGGCGCGCGCCAGGGGTTGATCTCGCTGTAAGCGACGAAACGCCGCAGCATTGGGTGGCTGAAACCACCGGATGCTGCGGCGTTCGGCGGCTCAGTGCGCCGCCACGCTCGGCTGTGCCGCCGTCCCACCAGGGGAGGCGGGGGCCGCGCTCCGCCGCGCGGTGGATTCCCATTTGCCTGGCCAGCCCGGCAGGAAGGCCGACAGCACCGTCGCCACCATCGCGATGATGAAGGTCGCCAGGTACGCATGCTGCAAGCCCGTGATGTATTGGCTCTGGAAGTTATGGATGGCCGCCAGGATCGCCTGCTGCTGGGCCGGGGGCAGCTTCGCGATGTCGCCGCTCGACGGGATGTTATTTGGGATCTTGATGGTGATGGCCGTCGTGAGGATGGTCGCCAGCACCGCGACGCCGATGGACTGCATCGTCTGCCGCGTGGCCTGCACCAGCGGGGTCGCGCGGTTCAGGCGGGCGGGCGGCACATCGCGCAGCGCCGCCACCTGGCTGTTTTGGATGATCAAGCCGATGGCGATGCCGCGCAGCACCAGCAAGAAGCCGATGTATTTGAGGTCTGTGTTCAGCTTGATCTCCGACAATTGATAGGTGTTGAAGGCGATCAAGAGGAAGCCGATGACGATGGGGAGGCGCGGGCCGATGCGGTCCGAGATGCGCCCCGCGACGACGGTGGAAACGGCGGCGGCCAGCGCCAACGGCAGCAGCGTCAACCCCGCCTGAAGGGCCGACTGCCCGCGCAAGATTTGCAGGTACAGCGGCAACAGGAACTCCGCGCCGAAAAGCGCGATGGTGCCCACCAGCGCCGCGACATTGGCGATGGCGAAGGTCGGGATGCCGTAGAGCCGCAGATCCAACAGCGGTTGCCGCGCCCGCAGCTCGAAGAACGCGAAGACCGCCAGGCTCACGATCCCGATCAGCAGACACAACAGGACGCGCCCGTCGGTCCAGCCCGCGCCCTGCTCACCAGCAATCGACGCCCCCAGCAAAATGGAGCCGAAGCCCAGCGCCGAGAAGATGATGCCGGGCACGTCCGCCTTGTTGTCGCGCGAGCCGGGTGTTTCGCGCAGGAAGTTCAGACCGATGGAGATGCCGACCGCGCCAATGGGGATGTTGAGATAAAAGATCCACGCCAGCAGATTGTGGTCGACCAGCAAGCCGCCCAAGATCGGCCCCATGGCGGGCGCGAAGACCAGCACGATGCCAAAGATGCCGAAGGCCGCGCCGATCTCGCGCGGGGGAAAGGTGCGGAAGAGCAGCGCCGTCCCCAAGGGCAGCGAGATGCCGCCGCCGATGCCCTGGATCGCGCGGGCGATGATCAGCAACGTCAGCGTCGAAATCTTCAGTCCCCCGATGTCGGCGCTGAAGTCGATGGCGGTGGCGACGCCGCACAGCAGCGAGCCGATGACGAAGAGTGCCAGCCCCCCCAGGTAGATGCGTTTGACGCCGAAGCGGTCGCCCAAGAAGCCCGAGAGCGGTGTGGCGATGCCCAGCGCCAGGGTATAGAGGCTGATGACCCACTGCGCCTCGTTGGTGGTGACGTTGTAATGCTGTTGCAGGGTCTTGAGCGCGACATTGATGACGGTGGAGTCGAGGATGACCATAAACAGGCCCACGACCACCGACACGAGGACGCGCCATTTGTAATTGGCATCGGTTCCCGCTGGAACGGCTCCCGGTGCTGCGCTTGTTGCCATTGCTTCGCTCCCTTATCGCGTGATAAATGATAACGGCGTTGGTGCGCCTTTTTATGCGGTGCTGGTTGGCCGCGTGACCATGCCATAGATCAACACGTTCACCACCGCGTCGGGCGCTTCGTGGATGAGGTCGTGGTGCGTCCCTTGTCCCTCGCCTTGCGTGGGAAAGTTCGAAACCGCGCTCAGCAGCAGATAGGTCGCCATGCGCGGCGAAACGCCACTGACCGTGGGGGAGGCCAAGAAGCCATCGCGGATGCCCTCCTCGAAGATCCCCATGATCGGCGCGAGGATGCTGGCGCGAAAGATCTCGCTCAGTTCGGCGCGTGTCGCGGGCTGCACCTCGTGCTGCATCTCATGGATGTGCAGGCCAAAGTTCATCTGCTGCGCCTGCCGCAGATAGGCCACTACATGCCGCAACCGCTCCAGCACGGATTCGCTTTGTCGCGCGGCGATGCGTTCGAGCGCTGCGCGACAGGTAGCGGCGTAGTCACGCTGCACTTCGAGATAGAGCGCCTCTTTATCGACGAAATGATAGTAGATCAGCGGCTGTTTGACGCCGCTGGCCTCGGCCACCATCCGTGTCGTCACCGCGCGAAATCCCTGCTCCATGAAGAGTTGGCGGGCCGCACGCAAGATGGCGGAACGCGTCTCTTCGTGGTCGGCACGGGGAACGAGCGGCGGTCGGGGCATCGTGTGATAGGTCCTCCTCTGTGGCGCACGTCTTTATCTCTTGATAAATATAATGCGGCCAGTCAAGGGTGCCTCACAAGGCTCGCCCACCGACCATTTTACGTGCGCCATATCGCGGCTCGCAACTGGGGGGTGGGATAGTGCGCGGCTTGCGCGGCCATGGCGTGTGTGGTGCTTGGGGAGCCAGCTTCATTTGTCATGCGTGCGTGGGTGCGCGCGGTTTCTGCCAGATAGCACAAACGGCGAGATCGTCTAAACGATCTCGCCGTGCGATGATGAGGACCAAAAGAAAAAAAACGAGAGACAGCACCGCAGCCCAACAACCCTACTGCAACAACCACCCACGCTACGGACTATCTCTCAAAGGCTCGCCACATTCCAAACGAAGTGTTCACGACCACCACACACACCCAGCCACAACCACCACCACCAGCTTCACAGCCAGCACACCACCTCGGGGAACTGTTTAGAGTATAGCACACCTTCCCCCCGAAAACCATGGACGTTTAGTCAGATTGGGCAAATTTTCCGCAAGTTCGTCCAGTTTGCCAAGAAAGTGGGACGATTCCCCCGATATTTTAGGGAAATCGCCCCACTTTCGCGCGTTATGTCAAATCAATGCCGCGAGTTAGGCGGCGTGACGGCGGCGCTGCGTCGACTGTCCCTTCTGCGCGTGGATGCCGCCACGCGGGGGGGCACCCGTCGCGTCTTCCAACTGGAAGACGTCTACGGCCTGGCTCAGGCTCGACGCCAACTCGCTCAGCGTCTGCGTCGCGGCGACCGTCTCTTCTACCTGGGCCGCCATCTCCTCGGTCGCGGCAGAGACTTCCTCGGCGGCGGCGCTATTTTCCTCGCCGACGCTGGCGACGACGTTGATCGCCTGGCTGATGTGCTCGGTGCTCTGCACCATCTCTTGCGCCTGGGCCTCGGTGCGGGCGACGCGCGCCACGCCTTCTTCCACCTGGGTCACGCCCAGCTCCATCGCCTCCACCGCCAGGGTGGTTTCGCGCTGCGTCTCGCGGATGATCTCTTCGATCTCCTTGGTGGCGGAGGCGGAACGCTCGGCGAGCTTGCGCACCTCGTCGGCCACCACCGCGAAGCCACGCCCGTGCTCGCCCGCCCGTGCCGCCTCGATGGCGGCATTCAGCGCCAGCAGGTTGGTTTGGCCAGCCAACTCATCGATGGTCTGGATGATCTGCCCAATCTCTTGCGAGCGTTTGCCCAGTTGGCGGATGCGCTCAGAGGTGAGGCTGACGCTGCCCTTGAGGGCATCCATCGTCTGCATTGTTTCCAGCGATTCCGTCTGGAGCGCGGTGCTCTGCTGGGCAAGCTGCTCGATCTCTTGGGCGGCCTCAGCGAGCTGAGCGCTCTGGCTCTGCGCGCCCGTGGCGACCTGCTGAATGGTCTGGGCCACCTGCTCGGTCGCGTGGCCCGACTGTTCGGCGGCCTCGACGATCTGGTGCGACGCGGTGGCGACGCCCGCGCTCATCTCGTGCACATGGCCCACCAAGGTGCGCAGATTTTCGATCATCACATTCAGCGCCTTCGCCATGATGCCCGCCTTGGGGTTGCCCTCATAGCGCGACATCATGTAGTCGATGCGGGCCAGGTCGCCATCGCCGACGCGCTGCGCGATCTCGGCATACTCGATCTGGCGATGGACGATCTTGTTGAGCGATTTCGCCAAGATGCCCTTTTGCGGGTCGCTGGCGTAGCGCGCCTCGATGGCATCGATGGGGGACAGTTCGCCATGGGCGAGCAACTCAGCCGATGCGACGAGTTCGCGCAGATTGTCGGTCATCTTCACCAGCGACTTCGCCAGTTCGCCGGTCGACTTGGGCTTGCCCTCGTAGCGTGCCGAGATGTATGCCAGGTCAGGCACTTCGCCATCACCGATGCGGTGGGCCAACTCGGAATATTCTTGCTGGCGATGGATGATCGTGTTGAGCGACTTCGCCAAGATGCCCTTTTGCGCGTCATTGGCGTAGCGCGCCTCGATGGCATCGATGGGATGCAATTCCCCCTCGGCGAGGTGGTTCGCGCTGGTGACCAATTCGCCCAGGTTCGTCAGGAACCGCTGGAAGGCGAGCGTCACCTGGCCCATCTCGCTCTGCCCGCCATAGCGCGCTACCACGTCATCTATGGTGAATTGTTCACCGTCCGCCACGCGGTTGGCGATGGCGCTCAGCTCGCTCAGCGGGCGCGCGAATTGGCGAGCGATGACGAACCCGAGCAGGATCGCCAGCCCGCTGGCCAGCACCAGGACGATGGCCAACGTCCACCGGAGTCGCGCGAACGTGTTGAGCGCATCGGCCCGCGCGGCATCGGCGCTCTGCTGGTCGAGCGTTACCAGCGTGTTGAGGTCGCGGCTCAGGGCATCGCCCTGGGGAATCAGCTTGGTGCGCAGTAGGTTCGCCAATTGGGCGTTGGCGTTACTCGTCGTGGACGACACGAGCGGTGTCAGATCGCTGAGGGTCGTGAGCCAGCCGGTCAGGCTCGTCTGAAAATCGCTGACGCCCTGCTGCTGCTGTGCGCTGTGCGCGAGGGCCTGGTACGTCGCGAAATCGCTCGTAAGCTGTTGCTTGTCCGTCTCGACTAATTTCATATCCGCCGCCGTCGCGGTGGAGTCGGCGTCCAGGGCGGCCTGGCGGAAGTCGCGGCCCGTCTTGTAGATGTCTGCGCGGGTCTGGGTCAGCGCTCTGACGCCCGGCAGGTTGCGATCCGTGATCTGGGTGGTTTGGCCAGCCATCTGGCTCATGCCCCAGATGCCGATGCCGCCGACCACCACCATGAAGGCGCAGGTCACCAGGAATGCCCCGATCAGCAGGGGTTGGGTGCGGACGTTTCGGAGGCTGGATCCGTTGCCAGGGGTCGTGAGTGTGGGAGTCATCGAAAACCTCATGTATGCATGGAGTCGTCATCCATGACAGCAAGGGCGCGCGTCGCGCCCCCCGTGTTGCTGTCCTCTATCGGCACATGGGCTTATCGCCTGAAGTTCCCTAAATGTGCCCCCGCTAGTCCTCGCCTTGCGGGGCGGGCCGGAGGGCGGCCAGGGCCTCGCGCGCGACCTGGCGGTCGTCCCACGGCAGCGACGCGGTGCCGATGACGATGCTCTGCTCGTGGCCCTTGCCGCACAGCACCACGGTGTCGCCCGTCCTTGCCCGCGCGAAGGCCAGTGCGATGGCGTCGCGTCGCCCCACCTGCATGGCGAAGTCATCGCCCTCCGTCGCCCCGGCGGCGAGCGCCCCCGCGGCGATCTCGCGCAGGATGGTCGCGGCGTCCTCGGTGCGGGGGTCTTCGTCGGTGATGACGAAATAGTCGGCATATTCAGCGGCGACCGCGCCCATCTCGGGGCGCTTGGTGTGGTCGCGGTCGCCCGCCGAGCCAAAGACGGCGATGAGCCGCCCGCGCGTGAGCGGGCGCAGCACCGTCAGCACCTGGCGCAGACTTTCCGCCGTGTGGGCGTAATCGACGATCACGGTGAAGTCTTGCCCCGCCGCGACGCGCTCCATCCGCCCTGGTACGCCGCCAAAGTCGGCCAGCGCGCGGGCCATCTGCGCAGGCGTGGCCCCTTGGCTCCAACACGCGGCGATGGCGGCCAGGCAATTCGCCACGTTGAAACGGCCCACCAGCGGCGATGCCACCGGGAAGGTCGCGCCATCGGGCAGCGTCACGTCGAAGCGGTTGCCGTCAGCGCGCAGGTCCAGGTGCCGCGCGTTGACATCTGCCCCCGGATTATCGATGCCATAGGTGAGGATGGGCGCGCGACAAAAGCGGCTGAGGTAGGCATAGCTCGCGTCATCGGCATTCAGCACGCAGACGCGCGGCACGATGAAAGGCGGGCCTGGCTCCTTGGTTTGCTGCGGATCGACCCGCTCAAAGAGCATCGCCTTCGCGCGCCAATATGCCTCTTTGCTGCCAGGCACTTCGAGATGTTCGCTGGTGATGTTCGTCACCACCGCCACGTCATAGGCGATGCCCGCCAGTCGCTCTAGCTCTAGCCCGCTGGAGGTCGATTCGATGACGGCGTAATCGACGCCGCCCGCCACCATCTGCGCCAGCACGTCTTGCAGTTCGGGCGCTTCGAGGTTGGTGAAGCGTGTCTCGTTCGCGATGCGCCGGGGACCGATCTTGAAATCGACCGTGCTGGTGAGGCCACTGGTGTGCCCGGCTTCGTCCAAGATGGCGGCGATGAGGTTGACGGTGCTGGTCTTGCCATCCGTGCCGGTCACGCCGATGACGGCCATCCGCCGCGAGGGCTGGTCCGCGAGGGCACAGGCCAGCAGCCCCAGCGCCCGCGCGGGAAGGTCGACGCGCAGGTAGCCGACCCCCTCGGGCAGCGCCAGCGCGGCTCGCTCGGGCGACCCCACGATCACGCTCGCCCCGCGCGCCACGGCCTCCGCGATGTAGGCGTGCCCATCGGCGCGGTGGCCGGGCCGCGCCACGAAAAGCGCCCCCGGCACCACCGCCTGGGAGTGATAGGTGATGGCCGTCACCTCGACCGTGTCCGAGCGCGGTCCGTCATAGGTGAAGGTGATGTCCGCGTGGTCAAAGCCGCGCAACAGTTCAGCGAGACGCATGAGGGCGAGTGATCCTTTTTCCCGTGATGCGTCTATGATAACCGATCAGGGCATGAAATGCGAGGGCGATGGTGATGCCAGCACCCCAATCGCCCCACACGTTACCGCTGCGTCTTGCCCCGTCCGAGCAGGAACCACGCCCCCGGCAGGATGATCACCGCCAGCACCAGCTTGATGGCGTCGACGGCGAGGAAGGGTTCGACTCCGCCCTGATAGGCCACCGAGAACGACAGGTGCAGAGTTCGCATCAGCCAGGCGACGCCCAGCGCGTAGATGACCAGATTACCCAGCACCATCGCCAGCGCCATCAACCAGGGGGTGCGGTCCCAGCCGCGCTCGGCCAGCCAGCCCACCAGCGTCGCCGCCACGATGAAGCCGACCAGATAGCCCCCCGTCGGTCCCGTCAGCCGCGCCAGCCCGCCGCTGCCCGCCGCGAAGAACGGCAACCCCGCCAGGCCCGCCACCACATAGGTCAGCAGCGCCAGCCCGCCACGTCGCCAGCCCAGCGCCGCACCCACCAGCAGCACGCCCAGCGTCTGTCCGGTGTGGGGCACCGGCACCTGATGGTCTGACAGTTGCGCCAGCGCCGCCACCGCCGCCGCACCGCCCAGCACCAGCAGTCCGTCGCGCAATAGCCCCACCTGTTGTGCCTGGGGACGGGGAAACACGAGATCCGCGAAGGTTCGCGTCGTTGTAGCCATGAAAGCGAGAAGCTCCTTTACGATAATTGCCGAAGCACGAGCATTATAGCGCAGGAATCGCCCGACCGCTATCCGCGTCGCGATGAGGCGACGGGCGCGCCGTGGCGAGTCCGCGTGTGGGGGCGTCCGTCGCCGTGCCCGCCTGGCATGGCGGGTTGGGTGAACTTTTCGCTCGCCCTGCCGATCAAGTGATGCATCGCACGTTAATGCGCGACGGATCGCCCGCACCACACCGAATAGAGGAGTCAGGGCATGTCGACGCGCACCACTACTTTTCGCCTGAAAGATGTTTCGATTGGCGCGAAACTCACCGTATCCACCCTGTTGCTGACCTGCATCATGTTGATCGTTGGCGGCATCGGCCTGTGGGGCATGAGCCGCATCCAGGCGAACCTGGATAGCATCACCACCCAGCAGATCGCCAAGGTGCGCACCATCAATGCCATTCGCCTGGACTACCTGGCGGTGAGCGCCGACGCGTATCAATCGGTCGTCACCACCGACCCCGCGACGCTGCGGCAGACGCTGAATGATTTCATTCGCGCGCTGAATGCCTTGGATGCCGACACCCAAAGTTACCTAGCCATGCCGCACAACGCGGGTGAGCAGTCCTCTGTCACCTTCCTCAAGACGAACCTGCCCACCTATATGAAGAACGTGCGCCCGCTGGCGACGCTCGCTCTCAATAATCCTGCGGCATTCGTGGCGGCGCTACGCCCCGCGCTCAGTGGTCATGTCGATCAGTTTTACGTAGACTTCCAAGCGAAGCTTGATGATCTGCTGGCCTCGCTGAATGGCTACGTCCACCAGATCCGCGACGATTCCAGCGCGGCCTTTCACCAGCTCATCGCGGTGCTGGTGGCGATCATGGCGGTGGGCGCGGCGCTTTCGGTCTTCATCGGCTGGTTCATCACGCGGCTGATGGTGCGTCCCCTGAACGCGACCGTGGCGGTCATCCAGGCCATCGCTGGGGGCGACCTGCGCCCGCTGGATGACTTTACCCGCGACTATGGCAGCCGCGACGCGTTTGGTCGCCTGGCCTTCGCCACGGGGGATATGGTCGATCAGTTGCGGTCGCTGCTGACCAATGTGCGCCAGACCATGCGACGCTTCACCGAAACCGCCGCGCTCATCGCCGACGCGGTGCAAGGCTCGACCGGGGCGACCGAGCAGGTCGCGCAGACGGTGCAGGGGGTCGCCAGCGACGCCAGCCACCAGTCGCGCGAACTCGCCCACGTGGTGCAAGAGGTCGACGAACTGGGCCGCGTCATCGCCGCCTCGCAGCAGCAGGCCGAGTCGACCGCGCAAAACATGCAGACCATCAACCACAACAATCAATCCACCGCGCAGATCGTCAAGGGCCTGGGTGAGCGGTCGGCGGAGATCGGCCACATCGTCGAAACCATCACCGAGATCGCCGAGCAGACCAACCTGCTGGCGCTGAATGCCGCCATCGAAGCGGCACGGGCGGGTGAGCAGGGACGCGGCTTCGCGGTGGTGGCCGACGAGGTGCGCAAGCTCGCTGAGCGTTCCGCCGCCGCCACCAAGGAGATCGGCGGCATCGTGCGCGAGGTGCAGCAGTCCACCAACAAAACGGTCGAGGTCATCGAGGGCGGCATGGTCGAGATCCAGCAGGGGCTAGAGCGCACCGTCGTCGCCTCGCAGCAACTGGAGGTCATCACCACCAGTTCACAGGCCATCAATGCCGCCATCGCTCAGGTCGCGACCATCAGCGAGCAAACCAGCGCGTCGAGCGAGAGCGTCTCTGCCGCCATCGAGGAGATCACGGCGCAGATGCTTGAGGCCAGCCGCGCCACCGAGCAACTGACCCGCTCGACGCAAGACCTGGAGCACAGTCTGACGGCCTTCCGCTTCACCGATGCCGCGCCGACCACCGCGAACGCGTCAAATGCCCCGCGTCCGCTCGCCTTCCCCGCCCGCCGCGCGGCATAGCCGGGACGGCGCACGCGAAAAAGCCCCCGACCCATCCATCATTGGCGATGGCGGGTACGGGGGCGCGGTGTATGGCGCGATATTAGCGGGCTTCGACGGTGACGGGCTGGGCCTTGGCGGCGCGGTGCGTGGCCAGGCGCTGCTCGGCGCGGGCGGCGGCCACGGGCGTCACACCCGTGGGTTGCGTCTTGCCGATGTAGCCCGAGCGCAGCTTGGCACCTTCGCGCCAATAGGCATACCAGTACGGGCCATGGCCCGCGCCGTTTTTGCAGGTGCCGCAGGTCGGCTTGCCGCACTTGCGGTACTGCAACTGATACGTGATGTGCTGATCGGTCGGTAGTTTGGACATAAGAACGGTTCTCCCATCATTTTTGCACCGGTCGACAATGGGGCGAGGAGGGGTCAGGGCGGGGCTTCCTTGCATGAGGCGTTCCGCTGTGATGAAACGCTCTGGCGCATCCGCGCGGGGGACGTCGCTCTCGGTGATGCATTCAGGATATCATCGCTCCCTGACCAGGGGATGAAAAGCACAGGAACGCGGCTGAACATCTTGTCATAAAACGCCCTTGTGTAGGCCCATTCGCCCCCATTCCCTGTCTCTTTAGTCATCTTGCCTAACGGCCCCCTGGCACACCGCATGGTACAATGCCCCTGATAGCTCGATTTCGCCAGGGGGAAGCACGCCGATGCGTACCGTGCCGCTAGATTACCTCATCGTTTCTCAGCGCACCAGCACGACCCTGGTCCAGCTCGCCGACGCCCTCACCACCCAGCGCCTGGGGATGCTGGAGACGTTGCCGGGCAGCGACGACGCCGAGGGGGCCATCCGCGCGGGCCGTCAGCGCGTGGGCGTGGGCCGCCTGGCGCTGCGCGAGACGCTGGGCCGCGTCGAGGCGACCTTCACCGTGGAACGCCACGCCCAGCCCGTCACGCAGGGTCTGGCACCCGAGGCGCTGGATCGCCTGCTGGGCGGCATCGTGGGTGCGGAGGCCGCCATCGTGCGCGCGGGCACGCTCGCCATCGACGCGCATTTCACCATGGTCGATCCGGATCTGCCGTGGTGCCTGCGCTGGGCCGCCACCTGCCTGGCCGCGCTGGCGAGCGGCTGCGATGGCATCGTGGTGGATCTGGCGGCGCAGCGGTGCCAGCCCCCAGCCGTGGTCGCCCGGCTGCGCGACGCCGCCCCCCTGGCCCAGATCGCCCTGCACAACGAACCCTGGGGGCCTGAGACGCGCTGGCTGCACACCCATGGCCTGCAAAAGTTTGGCCAGCCCGAGCTCGAGATGGTCGGCGTGCCCCAGATGCTCGAAAGCTACGGCGCGGCGGTCCTGCGCAGCGTGGCGGAGCCGCTGGCCGCCGCCCCTGCCGCTGCGGGCGTGGCCCTGCGCGCGGGCATGGCGGTCGAGTGCGACGGAGCGGGTACCCTGCTCACCCGCAACGCCCCGGCGGATGCCGACCATCAGGCCCCCTATGGCCGCTTGCGTTTGGTGACGCACCCCGTCCCCGGCCAGGAACCCGGCAGCGACTCCGCCGAGGTGGTCGTGGCCGCCGCCCTCGCCGCCGCCAATGATGCAATGGCCGCGCGCGACGGCCAGAGGGCGAGCGAGATCACCGACCGCGTGCTGGTCGCATTGCCCGACCACCCCGGCGCGCTGGCCCTCAAGGCGCGGCTGCTGCTGGCCCAGGCACAACCAGGGGACGCGCTGGAGATCGGCACCTTCCTGGCGACGCACGCGCCGCGCGACCCACGCGGTCCCCTGGTGATGGGCATGGCGCTGCTCGCCCTTGGTCGCCCGATGGAGGCGCTGGCGGCCTTTGACCGCGCCATCACGCGCGACCCCGAGGACCCCGCCGCCTATGAAGCCCGCGCCCGTCTGTACGACCGCCTGGGCCAGGGCTACGCCGCCGCCGCCGACCGCGCCCGCGCCAAGATGCTGCGTGCCTGACCGCTGCGAGCGATGATTTTCCCCCGATTGACCACAGGCCCCCGCGCGTGTTATCGTGAGAGAGCATAGCTGGTCGGCAATGGCCGCCGCGTGCAGGGGGGTGGATGATGTCACGAACAACCGCAGCGGGGGGGCAAGCGCAGCCCTCCGCCATCATGCCAGCGGATGGCCCCGATGCCCGCATCTTCGAGTCGGCCATCAAGCGCGCCCTCGAAACGCTGAACGCCGACGGCGGGGCCATTGCCACGCTGGATGACACCCGCCGCATCATGGTCGTGCGTGTGCGCGGGGTGCATCCCCGGCTGCAACCGATGCCCACCGCGCGGCACGGCGCACGCTCGCGCCCCCTGCCGCAGAACCCCATCGAGGAAGCGGCCACCACCGTGCTCCCCGCCACGCACCTCTGGCGCATCTATCGCAAGGGCGAGCGGCTCATCGGCACCGTCTGGCAGACCGGCGAACCGGTCATCATGAGCGGTGATGAGGTGCGCGGCCTCCCTAGTGGCAGCACCGCCGAGGACCCCACCGCCGCTTGGCACATGGCCGTCCCCATCTTCGCCGCCACCGTCGATGAGGGCGAGATCGCCCGCGAGGACCCCCCGGTCATCGGCATCATGTCGGTGTATGTCAACGATCCCCAGTGGCGCTTCTCGCAAAATCATTTGCATCTGCTGCAAGCCCAGGCGAATACGCTCGACCTCGCCCTGCGCCTGGCCCAGGTAGACCGCCAAGAGCAGCGCCACCGCCGCCTGATCGCCCTGCTGCAAGAGCTGACGAGCGACGTGCCCAGCTACTTCGACATGTCCAACTTCTACGAAACCTTCTCGGAGCGCATGTACATCGCCATCAAAGGGATGATGGATACGGAAGCCTTCGCGCTGGCGATCCCCTATGTGCATCCGGCGCAGGGCGACAACACCCTCAGCCTCTATGGCATCACCGAGCGCGACCAGCGCCTCGGCACGCACACCCTGCGCGGTGAGCAAGCCCCCTGGTGGTCGTGGGTGCGCACGGGCCGCACCGTCACGCGCATCACCGAGGAAGAGCGCGCCAACAGCCCCGAACTGCGCGCCCGTCCCTGGGGCAGCCAAAATTACATGGATTCGCAGGTCTTCGTGCCGGTGAAGGCCCCATCCGGCGTTGTCGGCGCGCTGCTGGTCGCCAGCTCGCGCGTGAACGCCTATAACGCCGAGCAGGTGACGCTCTTGGAAATGGCGGGGCGCTTCATCGGCCTAGCCATCGAGCATGCCCAGATGCGCGCGTCGCGCCGCGCGGGCAGCACCCAGGTGACGGATAGCGAGCGCGCCCTCTCGGTGCTGAATAACGCCCTCCTTGGGCTGAATGCCACCCTCGACACCGACCTCATCATGAGCGACCTCGTTCAGCAAGCCTCGGAACTGACGCGCGGCCAGGTCTGCGCCTACTTGGAATATCTGCCCCAAACCGATGAACTGGTCGTCCGCGAGGTCGCGCAGAATAAGGATCATCCCTACCCCGAGGCGCTGGGGCAAAAGTTCCCCGTCGGCGATGGTCGCCGCCGCGCCGCCATGGAGGGCCAGGTGCAGTCGCTCGAAGACCTCACCCCCGACCATGCGCGCGGCGACAGCATCGGCACCCTGCTCGAGCATTACCACGTGCGGGCGATGCTGGTGATGCCCGTCATCCACAAAGAGACGGTGACGCGGCGCGACAAGGTGCTGGGGCTGCTGGCCGTCTACGCCCCCGACCAGCACGCGCTCTTTCCCCCCGCCGAGATCATGAATCTGATGGCGCTCGGCCACGTCGCCGCCTCGGCGCTGAATAACGCCCGCACCTATGCCCAACTGCGCGAACTCGACAAGCTGAAAGATGAATTCATCCTCACCGCGTCGCACGAGTTTCGCACGCCGATGAGCGCCATCCAGGGCTTCAGTTGGCTGATCCAGCGGCGCTATGAGACGATGTCGCCCGACCAGGCGAAGCACTGGGCCGGTGAGATCATGCGCGCCACAGAGCAACTGAAAGACATGATGGATACCCTCACCGAGTCGTGGCGCACCAAGAGCGTGCAGGTGCCCCAACTGGCCGAGGTCGATGTCGCCACCACGGTGCAGCTCGCCATGGAGATCTCTTCGGGCCTGCTCGCCGCCGAAAACCACGCTGTGCAATCCACCGTCCCCGCCGATCTGTGGGTGCTGAGCGAGCAAGACCGCCTGCGCCATGTGCTGTCGAATCTGCTGGTCAACGCCGCGAAATATTCCACCACCGGCTCGCAGATCACCGTGACGGCCTCGGTCAAGACGACCGCTGAATTGCTGGCGCTGCCCCGCGAACGTGGCGTCATCACCGATGAGAGCGGCGAGGACGAGCCGATCACCAACGTCACCCCCGCTGCCGCTGGCCCCTGGGTGGTCGTCAGCGTGCACGATCAGGGCATGGGCATCACCGCCGCCAACCAAAAGCGTCTCTTCGCCAAATTCGTGCGGCTGGAACTGACGACGCACGTGCGCGGCACCGGCCTGGGCCTGTACATCTGCCGCCGCTACATCGAGGCCATGGGTGGCGAGATCTGGGTCGAGAGCGCCCCCGGCCAAGGATCGACCTTTTCGTTTTGTCTGCGCCAAACCACCCGCCCGACGCCCTGAGGGCGCTGGCAATGCGCCGCCCCGCATGGTACAACAGAGGGGGCAGATGCCGCGCCCTCATTCCATGCGCACCCGCAGAGCATAGGAGCAAGCAGAAACAATTATGAGCAATCCAGATACGCGCCCCACCATCCTGGTCGTTGATGACGATAGTGCCATTCGTGACATGTTAGGCGATGTCTTGAAGCTCGAAGGCTACACCGTGGAAACGGCGAAGAATGGCCAAGAAGCCATCGACATTGTAACTGGACAGCCCACGACGGTGCGCGTCATGGTGCTCGATCTGTTGATGCCCATCATCGATGGCGCGGGCGTTGTGCGTTGGCTCATTGAGCACAACGATATTCGCGCGCGAACCAAGATCATTTTGATATCCGCCAACCATGTGCTACGCGCATCGATGGACCTTGTGCGCGATGGTGAACTCGCTAAACCGCTTGGGGTCGATTCGCTGCTGGCGCTCATTAAAAAACTGTCCTGAGCCTGGGTGCGCGCCCGATCATCGCTTTCGCGTACCAGCCGCCCGCGCCATACGGCATCATTCCATGGCAATCGCTTCGATCTCCAGCAGCCAGGGCGACGCCAGGGTCTGCGCGACGATGACGGTGAGCGCAGGTTGGTGAGTCCCCAGGTAGCTACGGCGAATCTCGCCATTGGCCGTTGCCTGCTCCCTGTCGGTCAGGAACGTCGTCACCTTCACCAGATTCGCCGTCGTCATGCCAGCGGATTGCAAGATCGCCACGATGTTGCGCCACACCGCATGGCACTGGTCCGCGAACGCTTCGGGGACCTGTCCATCCGGTAATTCGGGGATCTGTCCGCTGATGAAGAGCATGCGCGTCCCCTGCTGTACCTCAAGGCCGTGCGTGTAGCCACCCTTGGGGCTGGTGCGGTGGCGGGATTATGCGCGATGATGTCCACGAATAACCACCTCTTATCGGATGCGTTGTTCATATTCGGTGCGCGTCCCTATCCATACCCATTGTATTTCATTGCCATTCATGAGACCTAGGGTACGGTAAAGCGAATTTATGCGCGCCGACCAGAGGGAAGGAGTGCCGCTTCTTACTTGTTTGAATTGAATGCCAGGGTGCAAGGGGTTTTGTTTCTATAACAAATAGACATCGCGCGCCTGTTGCTGCACGGTTTTGGGGAGACCATCCAATAATACACGAAACTACTTGGTGGTGCGTGAACGATACGTTACAACGATACGTTACCATGTATCGCTCACGTCTTGCAGGGTACGCTTGCGTTCCCCTTCTTTGGCTTCGGCCACGAGTTGATCGAAAAACGCCTGTGATTCGGGGCGCGCGAAAAGCTCATCCCAACGCTTATCATCAGCAAGTTCTTGGGCAAACGCTTCGGCCCACTGGTCCTGTTGCTCCGTGGGAAGTTTTTCGATTTCAGCGACGAGTGCTCGCAATCTTTCCGTCATCGCACAACCTCCTTTTTCCGTTATGATATCAACAATGACGAGGTTGCGCTAGATGAAACGGCTCACTCCTCGTCGGTCCCCAGCATCGCGGCAATCTCGGTTAGACAGCCCGCGCGGTCCTCGATCCAGCGGCGATAGGGCAGGCGATGCACTTGCCAGCCAGCGCGCTCGAGGATGGCTTGGCGGGCGACGGGGTCGATGCCGTCGGGCAGGGGATTGGCAGGGGGGACGCCATCGCACTCGATGGCGATGGTCGCGTTGCGGTGCGACGCGACGAGGGGGATCTGGAAGCCCGCCACGGGGTAGTCGAAGTAGGCGGTGTAGCCCTGGTCGCGCAGCGCCCCGGCTAGCTCGCCCACGAAGCCGTCGCGCGCGGCTTGCTCGGCCTCCTCTTCCTCCTCCAGCAGGTCGGCGGCATATTGCAGGTAGAGCGTCAGCAGATGTTCGCTGGGTAGGCCCTTGATGTCGAGCGAGGTGAAGATCACCTGGCGCTGGCGGGCACGCGTCACCGCGACGTTGAAGAGGTTTTCTTGGTTGAGGAAGGTGATGGTCGCGCGGTGCGAGGTCGGGTCTACCACGAAGCTCAGCAGCATCACATCGCGCTCGTCACCCTGGAAGGTGTGCGCCGTACCGACGGCGACCTGATGGTCTTGCAGCGTGCGCGGCTTCAGCTTCGCCGCCAGTTGCTTGTTGAGGTAATTCACCTGATCGCGGTAGGGCGAGAGGATGCCGATGCTGGTCTTGCTGCGCGCGTCGCGCTTGGCCTCGGCCTTGGCGATGCGCTCGATCTCTTTGAGGATGGCATCGACTTCCTCGACGTTGTAGCCCTCTTTGCGGCGCTTGCCATTGGGGACTTTCTTCAGTTCCACGCTGCGGAGGCCGATGGTGTCGGGCCGCTTGCTCATGATGCGCAGCGACCCGCCGTAGAACTGGCGATTGCTGAACTCGATGATCTGCGGCATGCTGCGGTAATGCTCATCGAGCAGGATCACGTCGTCCTGGGTGGGCAGTGCCTGGTTCACCGCGTCGAGCAGGCTGTTGGTGCGGTAGTTCCATTGTTCGCGCTCGATGGCGGTCAGGCCATGCTGCGTGGCGATGGCGCGCAGGCGATCCTCGCGCAGGAAGGAGAGGTGGCGCAACTGCTTCGGGTCGCCGCAGACGACGGCATGGTGCGCGCGGTACAGCAGCGGCAGCGCGCTGGCGATGTCGCACTGCGACGCCTCGTCGATGATGACCAGATCGAACATCTCGCGCACCAGCGGCAGGAACTCGGCGACGTGCTGGTTGGTGACGGCCCAGATGGGGAAGGTCCGCAGCAGCGCGCGAAAGTCCATCTCGCGGAAGATGGCGTCTTGCGCGGCATCGGACTTCGCGTTGAGCGCGGTCTGGAAGGCGGTGAGGGCGCGGCGGTCGGTGCGCAGCGCCTGGGCCAGCGCGTCGCGGCGGCGCACGGCCAGCAGTTCCGCGACCAAGTGGCCTCGGTCGTCGCGGGCGCGGGCATAGCCGGTGAAAAGGGCGTTCAGGTCGCCGTGGCCTTCCAGCGCGCGGGTCGTCGCCAACCATTGCAGCCGGGCACGCTCGCGCTCGGCGATCTGGGGGATGCGGTCGCGCTGCTCCTCGGCGATATCCAGTTCGTTGCAGAGGGCGGTCATCTGGTTTTGGCCGCGCCGCTGCATGGCCCAGCCGACCAGTGGCGCGGTGTTTTCGCCGAGCTTGCGCGCCTCTTCGTAGCGCCGCAGGATCTCGTCGGGACCGATGGCGGCGGCGGCCTCGCGGGCATAGTTGGGCGTGTTGAATTTGTCGAGGTCCATATGGGTGCCGGTCCAGGTCAGTTCCAGGTCCAGCACGGCGACGATCTCGCGGCTGAGCCGCTCCATCTCGTCGTCGGCGGTGCGCAGCCGATCCTCCAGCATGGCGACCTCGCCGGGGCGCGCGGCCTGGGGCATCCCCTGCGGGCCGGTGTTGGTGAGCAGGCCGTTCAGCCAGCCGCGCATCTCTTCGCGGTGGCCCCGGTCGCCGCCCCGCAAGATGAAGGTCTGCGATCCCAGGTGTGGCTGTAACTTTTCGATGACGACATCGACGGCTTTATTCATCTTCGAGGTGATGAGGACGGTTTGGCCGCGCGCGACGGCATCGAGCACCACCTGCGCGGTGGTGAAGGATTTGCCGGTGCCGGGGGGGCCGATGACGAGCGACAGCGGGCGGGTGCGGCCATGGCGCACGACCGTCTGCTGCGCCAGGCTCAGTTCGGCGGCGGCGAAGATCGGCTCGACATCTTTGCTGGGGTCGCCGTTGCGTTCGGCGGCGGAGAGGGCCTTGTCATCGAAGATGGCGGCGAGCGGCGTGGAGGTGTCGCCCGTCTGACCGAGCAGTTGCAGTTCCGTCAGCACGCCCTTGGCCTCGGTGGGGCGCGCGGCCAGCAACATGGCGGAGGCGCAGACCAGGCGCATCGGCCCGCTCATCGCCGCGCGTAGCTCTTCTTCGCTCATCAGCGTGGGGAAGGCGCGTAGTGTCTCGGTGTCGAGATCGGGCAGCAGTTCGCCAACCAGGCTGGCGAGTTCGCGCAGGGCGTCGTCGGCGAAGGGCGGCGCGGGCACCTGCGAGAGAATCGCCTCGGCATAGGCCTGGGCCTGTTCGTCGCTCTCGGCGTCGATGAAGGTGGAGAGCAGCGGGAAGTTGACATGTTGCTCATCCAACGCGACCGAGACGAAGGACTGGCTGCCCTCCAGTTCGACGCGCGCGGGGTAGTAGAGCAGTGGGGCGCAGAAGCGTTCGCCCGCGTTTTTGCCGCGCGCCAGCCCCTTACCCACCAGGAAGACCGAGCCGTAGATGAGATATTTTTCGCGGCGGTTGATCTCCGCGGCGTTGTGGACCTCGATGCCCGTCTTCACTGGGACGCTCATGCGCGTGTCGGCGGCGGTCAGCAACGTCTCGGTGCCCGACGCGAAGACGCGATAGTCCGTCTGCTCGAAGACATCTTTGAGGATGCCCCCGCGCGCGTCCGCAGCGAAGCAGTCGTGGAAGTACCGCGCGACGCGCAAGAAACCCTGCGAGGCATTCGCCGGAGGAGCCTGCCCCGCCAGCGACACCCCAAACGGATCGGGCGCGGTGGTGGATGGCGTGGATTGGGCATCGAGACGTGTCATATGGTCTTCTCCTCAACGGCTGCTGGCCTGGTTCCCCGCGCATGCGAGCGCACCACTAACCATACCGTGACACAAGAGCAGCGTCAAAGATCCTAGGACTTCTGGCAAGGGGCGATGGGAGCATCTGGGGGACATCTTCGTTGTCTATGCTTGCTGCGTCAAGATCGGGCGGGTGTGAGGCACGCACCTGTCTTTTGGCGGGGGGCATGCTACAATTCGGGCATGATGGCGTATCGGGTATCATCACCTGAACCATGCCCGGTGCTCACTTCATCTACGCAGAGAAAGGTATCATCGCCCATGTCGAATCCGACCGAACCCGAGAGCGTGCCCACCACGCAGCCGTTTCAGCCGCCTCCCGGTGAGGGCATGGTGACGCCGCCCCCCGCGAATGCCTATCCGGGGTATCCGGCGGGCTACCAGCCCAACACCACACCGCCCGTGACGCCCAGCCCCGCGCCGCGCCGCCGGGGTGCCGGGGGGGCCATCGTCGCAACCCTGGTGATCCTGGCCGCGTTGGCCGGTGGCGGCCTGTATGCCCTGGGCCGCAATGGCACGGGGCCGCTGGCGAATATCGTCGCCACGGCGACCATCGCCGCGACCGCCACGCCCACGTCGCCGCCGACCGCGACGCCAACCCCCACGCCCCCGGCTGGCTATTCCTATTTCATCGCGACGGACCGCAGCTATCGCATCGCGTATCCCGTGGGCTGGGTGCCGCTGGAGCAGACGGCGAATGGCGTGACGGGCCTCATCATCGCGTCGGACCTGAACGCGACGAATATCTTCCTGGTCTTTCCCTCGCCGCAAAAGGTGCAGCCGAGCCAATATCAGGCTTTCCTGACGCAGGTGCTGAACTCGCTGCCCATAAAGAATCAGGTCGCGGATGTCAAGCTGAGTAGCACGACCACCACGGCCACCCTGGGCGCGAACACCTGGACGAGCGACACTGGCACCCTGACCTTGCAGGGCAAGCCTTACAGCGGCACCGTGCTCGGCACCGATTGGAAGACGGGCACTTTCCTGGCTGTCTATGCCGCGCCGACCGCGACCTTTACCGCGACCGAGCAGCAATATTTCACGACGATGGCGACGAGCCTCACCATCTTCCCCTAACGACGTTCGCGCTACCAAGTAGAGGGCGGCAGGGCTGGCTGTGGCTGGCCTTGCCGCCTCGTCGTGTCGCGCGTCAGCCGGTGCCATTCGCGATTGTACACATGCTTGATTCTTTGCTACAATGCGACCAGCATCATTGGTCTTCCTTGATCATCTTCCTTGCGCGTGATGCTGGGCAAGCGTCACGCGCAGGTGAAAGGTATCGTCATCCATGTCGTATCCTCCGTATGGTCAGCCCAATCCGCCGCCGGACTATAACCCCAACGCGCAGCCGCCCAACGTGCAACCGCCGAATCCAGGGCAGGGCGGCCCATCGTCGCCGTACCCGCAGCCGAGCGGCTATCCCCAACAGCCCTATCCGCAGCAGCCTTACCCGCAGCAAGACGGATACCCGCAGCCAGGGGGATATCCACCGTCACAGCCCTATCCGCAGGGCTATCCACCGTCGCAACCGTATCCCCAGCAGGGCGGCTATCCACCCAATTATCAGCAAGGTGGCGCGCCAGGGCTGCCCCCACCGCAAAAGAGCGGCTCACCCGTCGCGCTGATCGTCGGCATCTTGGCGGCGGTCATCGTGGTGACGCTCATTGGCGGACTCCTCATCGTGGGCAAGGGCGGCGCGGGTCCGCTTGCCGCGCTCGGTGCCACCGCGACGCCGGTGGGCACCGCCACGCCGACGCCGTTGCCGCCTACACCGACCGCGATCCCTGCCCCGGCGGGCTTCACCACCTACACCGCGAAGGATGGCAGCTACAGCATCGCGTACCCGAGCGACTGGACGCCCTCACCTGCGAATTCAAGCCTCACCGCAGTCTTTCTCTCGCCCGACCTGCAAGACTATTTCCTCACACTATCGTTTCCGGGGCTGCAACCAACCTCACAATATCCCTCGTTGGCATCAAGCTTCGCAAAGGGATTGGGGGCGACAAATGTGAAGTTGTCGCCGACGTTCACCCACGCGTCGCTCGGAGCCAACACGTGGAATAAAGAAACGGGGACGATGACCTACACTGGTCAGGCGTACACTATCGACATCCTCGGGACGGACCACGCAGGCAGCACCTTCTTCGTCCTCTATTTCGCGCCAACCGCGACGTTCAAGTCCGTCGAAACCACCGACTTCACGGTGATGACGACGAGCGTGGCCTTCAAGAAATAGCGCATCGACTGCGCCGCAACCACGAGCCAGCCACCAGAGACAATCGCTCGTCTCTGGTGGCTGGCTCGTTCTATCGTGTGCCGCGCGGCTCACCCGGCAAGCTGAAGAGCCACAGTGACGCCAAGATAAGACCCACGGACCCCAAGCCCAGCGTCAGGCGCAGCCCCAGGTGCACGCTCGCCAGCGCGGCCAGCACCGCCCCCAGTGGCAGCGCCGCCTGGGCCAGCAGGCGTGATGCCCCCAGCACGCGCCCCAGCGTGGCAGGCGGCACCGCCGATGCGACCAACCGCGCACCACAGATCTCATACAGCGCGGCGGCGGCGTCGCCGAATCCCTGCGATGCCACGAGCAGCAGTGCGCCCCCGGCCAGCGGCGTCAGCAACGCGCAGCCGCCCGCGACGAGCGCCGCCCCGCCGATGAGCCGCTCGACCGACCAGCGACGTGCCAGCGCGGGGGCCAGCAACGCGCCCCCCAGCGCCCCCACCCCGCCCGCCGAGATGCACAGCCCCAGCACCAACGGAGCCAGCCGCAACTCGCGCAGCAGATACAGGCTATAGAGCGCGGCAAAGGCCCCGCCACTGAAGCTGCGCGTCACCGCCGCCAGCGTCAGCGAGCGGATGGTGGCATCGCCCCACAGCACACGCCAGCCCGCGCGCAGGTCGCGCCAGAACGTTCCGGTGCTGGCCTGGGGCGGCGGCTCGCGGTGGTGCACGCGACCCAGGCACAGCGCCGAGACGAGGTACGACAGCGCATCGCCCGCCATCGCCCCTACGGGTGTGAGCACCTGGATCATCCCGCCCGCCAGCGCGGGGCCACCCGCCTCGGCCAATGCGCGGCTGGCGCTCAGCCGACTATTGGCCGCCACCAATTGCTCATCGGGCAACAGCACCGGCAGATATGCCCCCTGCGCCAGATCGAAGATGACGCTCAACAGCCCCACCGCCACCGCGACAGCGACCAAGACGCCCCAATCGAGTCGGTGCAGCACCGCGCCGAGCGGCACGATCAACAGCAGGGTCGCGCGGGCGAGATCCGCCGCGATCATGAGCGGGCGACGACGTAGCCGGTCGACCCACACGCCCGCGACCAGTCCCAGCACGAGGGTGGGCGCGGCTTCGAGGGCGACCAGCGCGCCCATTTGCAGCGGCGAGGCGTGCAGCGTCAGCACCGCTAGGGTGCCCAGACCAATGCTGGTGAGATACGAACCAAAAGTCGAAACCGACAGACCCGACCAGAGCCACGCGAAATCGCGGCTGAGCAGCCAGCGTTTGCCGCCGCGCACCCAACGGATACGCGCCGCAGCGAGAGGTGACATGCCATTACTCCAACCTGTACGCCGAACAGACACCCAGGTGTCATAGCGAAAGACGAAGGGCACAGGGAGGCGTCGTTGGCTGGAGATGGCCATGAAAGCGGGGCGTCGCCGCAGAGGGCAGACGCCAGCATAGGGGAAACACGGCAGGAATAGGATGTCAGTACACCAGGAAACCCGCCACCAGACGCAACGACGCGCTAGTGGCAGTGGCGGATGGTCTTGCCCATCGGGATCACCTCGTGGAGATCAATGTTTTGCTCTAGTACCGCACACAACGCAAGCGAACGTCAAGTGACCGCTACATCGGCAGGCCGCGCTGCTGGGCAGACGTTGCCCAGCCCAGCGCGTCCTACGGGTGTGGCAACGCCCAACCCTCGCCATCCGGGCCGCTGGTAAGGATGTCGGGGCCGGTCGCCGTCATGGCGATGGTGTGCTCGAAGTGGGCGCTGGGCAGGCCGTCGCGCGTGACCACCGTCCAATGATCCGCCGTGACGCGCACCTCGCCTGAGGCTTGGTTGACCATCGGCTCGACGGCGATGACGATGCCCGGTTCCAGCGTGAAATCTTCATCGCGCTCGAAGTGGCGGTCCGAGTAATTGGGCACACGCGGATCTTCCCATAGCCCCCTGCCGATGCCATGGCCGGTCAGGCCAAAGTCGCCACGCACGATCGCCAGTCCCTGCCCGCGCACATAGCCGTCGATGGCCTTGGCGATGGTGCTCCAGCGCACTCCGGGCCGCATCATGCCCAGGGCCAGCGCCAGGGCTTCCTCGGTGACGCGCAGCAGGTGTTGCTGGCGCGGAGCGATGGCCCCGACCGCGTGCGTCTGGGCGGCGTCGGAGCACCACCCCTGGTAGCGACAGCCGATGTCGACGCTGACGATGTCGCCCACCCGCAACGTGCGCGGGCCGGGGATGCCATGCACCACGGCGTCATTCACCGAGATGCAGGTGGTCGCGGGGAAGGGCACCACGCCCGCCACCCCCTTGAAGAGCGGTTTGGCCCCCCGCGCGAGGATGTGGCTTTCGACTACGGCATCGATCTCCGCCGTGCTGACGCCGGGGCGCACCCACTGCGCCGCCAGTTGGTGCGCCTCCCAGGTGATGAGGCCCGAGGTGCGCATCAGCGCGATCTCCGCCGCCGAT
Source organism: Ktedonobacterales bacterium (assembly GCA_038234855.1). Taxonomy (GTDB): domain Bacteria; phylum Chloroflexota; class Ktedonobacteria; order Ktedonobacterales; family JACDGC01; genus JACDGC01. The sequence goes on from JBBQSR010000001.1 coordinate 30,355, forward strand.
TTCCGCTGGATGACCATTGCGCGCTTCATCTGCTTACCTCGCTCGGCTCTTGTTCCCACGCCAGCAAATCGGTTGTCGTGACCGCCAGGTAGCGGTTGAAAAACGCCAGCAAGCGGTCGATGGTCTGGTAGTCGATGCGCTGGCTGCGTCCCGTATTCAATGCCGTGAGCACGCTCAGGCTGACGCCGCTTTCCTGCGCCAAGAGGCGCAGACTCACCCCTGCCTGTCCATGTAGTGCGCGTTCGACATTCACCCGCGCGAGCAGTAGCCGCAACCGACACGATATGGTCATCTCCACACCTCTCACCCCTAAGGGGCATCATCTACGTCCCATTATACTGCATTGTGGTGGGATGTCAAGCTATTCTATCGCGATGAGCGTTCGCCTCGCGGGAAACGCTCTCTGTAACGACGTGGTGCTCGTCGGCGCTGAATGGGGTGATCTCGCCCCCTTGCCAAAATCAGCCCGAAGCGACAGAATGGGCATGCAGAGATTCTTTGATGCAAGGAGCCATTTCCCCATGCCATTGGTGTTACCTGAAAGCTGGCAGCCGTTGCTCGCCGAAGAGACGCAGAAGCCCTATTTCGCCGCGCTGGAACGCTTCGTCGATGACGAACGCAGCAAGCACAGCATCTTTCCCCCCGAGGCGGATGTCTTTAACGCGTTGCGCTACACGCCCTATGACGCGGTGAACGTGCTGCTGCTGGGGCAAGACCCGTACCACGATGACGGCCAGGCGCATGGCCTGTGCTTCTCGGTGCGACCAGGGGTGAAGCCGCCCCCCTCGCTGCGCAACATGTTTGGCGAGATGAAAAGCGATGTGGGCGCGAAATTCCCGAACAACGGCTACCTGGTGCCCTGGGCCGATCAAGGCATCCTCTTGCTGAATGCCGTGCTGACCGTGCGCGCCCACGAAGCGAACTCACATAAGGATCACGGCTGGGAAACCTTCACCGATGCCGTCATTCGCAAGGTCAACGAGAAGACGGATCAGGTGATCTTCGTGCTGTGGGGCAGCTACGCCCGCAAGAAGGCCGCGCTCATCGACACGGCGCGCCATGTCATCATCGAGTCCGCGCATCCCTCGCCCCTCTCGGCGAATAGCGGCTTCTTTGGCAGCAAGCCCTTCTCGAAGATCAATGCTGCGCTGCGCCGCGCGGGCAAGCCTGAAATCACCTGGCAATTGCCCGATCTGTAGCGGGTGTGAGCGCATCGCACGAGGCGGCGGGTGTTCAGGCGCGGTTTCCCCCGCCCGCTGTCCTCGTGCCATGCGCAGAGACGCTCAGCCCATTCGCTACCTGCCAGTGGGAAATTCGAGGATGCCGCCCAGCCCCGTCGCGAAGCCGCAGCGTTCGTAAAAGCCTTGCTTTTCTGGCAGATAATCGACATGGACGATGCTGATGCCTGCCGCCTGGCACTGCGCGAGGGCGGTGCGGATCAACGACAGCCCATGCCCCTGACCCTGGTAACTGGGATGCACGATGACGTCGAGCAGCACCGCGTGGTACACGCCGTCGCTGAGGATGGCGCACCATGCGACCAACATGCCATCCTCAGCGCGCCCACTGATGGTGGCCCAATAGCCCTGGAATGCAGCAGGGTAATCGCTCTCTTGGCGGTCCCAGCCCACCGCTGCACGCAGATCGCCGAGTTCCGTTGGCGTCGGGTGCTGGTTCACGGTAAAGGTCACGTCACGCATGGGCATCACGCGCGATCAATGTCACTAGCGCCACCAGGCTCGACGGCACCCCCTGAGATTCCGCCCAGGCGACCATGCCATTGCCGCCAATGGGCGTCCCCAAGCGCCAGTGTCGCCAGGTGGGCCATGCCGCCCTGCGCAGTCGCAGCACCACGCAGAGCACGCCCCCCGCGATCAGGAAGCGCCCCCCCAGCATCACGAATGGCGGCGCACCCTGCACCGCGTAGTGGATCGCCAGGTAGGTTGACCCCCAGATGAGGTAGACCGCCAAGAGACTCGCCAGCACCGCCTCAGTGCTGGCGAAGCGCACCTGCACCAGATAGCCGTCCTCACTGGCGATAGGGTGCACCTCTTGCATCTCGGGCCGCGCGGCCAGCGGCTCCCCCGTCGAAAATGATCTCAACCGTTCGTCGGCTCGCCCCGAGATGAAGGCCAGCAACCCCAGGTCCAGCGCGCGGGGGGTCAGTCGCGCCTTGTCGCGCTGGATCGGTTGGCGTGTTTCCAGCTTGCGGACGCGTTCCCAGATGGTGAAGGGGGCCATGCACAACTGTCGCGCGCTCTCAGTGTTGCTGGTACGCGCGTCGCGCTGAAGAATCGCCAGTAGGTGTCGGTCAGTGGCAGCAATCATTCGCGCATCCTCCTGATAGAGAGCATATGCGGCGGAAAATGGGCGAAACGCAAGCGGTATAGCCTGGCCGCTCAGCCGCCGAGCATCGCGTTGGCGATGGCTGGCAGAGGATGCGTGCTAGACGCGCGCGGCCTTGGCGAAGTCTTGCTCGACCAGTTCGGCGGCGATCTTGCCCGACAGCATTACCAGGGGCAGCCCGCCGCCAGGGTGCACGCTGCCCCCCGCGAAGTAGAGGCCGGGGATGCGGCTGCGGTTGCCGGGGCGCTGGAACGGCGCGAAAAGCGAATTCGACGAGAAGCCGTAGATCGCCCCGCGCTGCGCGCCATAGCGCGTTTCCAGATCGTTGGGGGTGATGATCTGCTCATACACGATGTGGGCGCGCAGGTCGTTCAGCCCCATCCGTTCCAGCTTCTCGATGACGAGGTCGCGGTACGTCTCGCGCTCGGCGGCCCAACTGAACTCGGCGCTGAGATAGGGCGCGTTGACCAGCACGAAGAGGTTTTCGCCGCCTGGCGGGGCCTGGGTCGGGTCCGTTCGTGACGTAGCACAGACATAGATGGTGGGGTCGCGCGGGGCCACCAACCGCGTAAAGATGTCGATGAACTCTTCGCGGTAGTCGTGCGAGAAAAAGATGTTGTGGTGCTGCAACTGCTCGAAACGGCAATCCGTCCCCAAGAGCAGCACGAAACCGGAAAGGGATGGCTCCATCGCTTCCAGGCGGTCCAGCGTGGTACGTGGGCGAAAGTCGGCGGGGACGAGGCGGCGATAGGTGGTGGCGATATCGACATTTGCGATGACCGCGTCGGCGGTGTAGACCGTGCCGTCGACCAGTTCCACGCCCGTCGCTCCCTTGCTCGGCTCGCAGCGGATCTGGCGCACCGGGGCGGCGGTGTGCACGGTCGCGCCGACCTTCGCCAGCAGCCCCAGCAGGGCTTCGGCGATCTGGTACATGCCGCCACGTGGGTACCACGCGCCAAAGCCATATTCTACATACGGGATGATGGCATAGACAGCGGGCGTGCGATAGGGCGAGGAGCCGTTGTAGGTCGCGTAGCGGTCAAAGAGTTGCCGCATGTGGGGGTCGCGAAAGTAATTGCGCACCAAGGCGTCGAGCGTCAGGGGGGCGAGGACGCGCCCGATATCTTGCGGGCGATTTAGCCGCTGCAAGAAGGCGCTGCCTATCCGCTTGGCCTCTAGGGGTGAGTAAAGAAAGGGTTGCGCCGTCACCTCATAGACCCGCCGCCCATAGTCGAGGAAGCGGGGAAAGTTGTCGGCGTCGCGTTCGCTGAACTCGGAGATCGCCGCCATCATGCGCCCCTCATCCGAGGAGGCGTCGAAGATGATGCCATCGGGGTAGAAATAGCGACAGATGGGGTCGAGGGGCAGCAGTTCCAGTTCGTCGTCGAGCGAGGCACCAGCGGCGGCGAAAAGGTCACGCGCGACATCGGGCATGGTCAACAGCGAGGGGCCGGTGTCAAAGCGCCACTCGCCATCCTCCACCAGATTCAGCTTGCCCCCGACGCGCGCGTTGCGCTCGAAGATCTGCACCTCGTGCCCTTGCGCCGCCAGACGAATCCCCGCCGCCATGCCGCCGACACCCGCCCCGATGATCGCGATGCGCTTGCTCACGCCCGTTGCCCCTCCGTGCTGGTTCCCTTCTCTCCATAGTAGCACAGGGGGGCCGAGAAAGGAGATGAGCGGCGCACAATGGGCTAGTCAGCCAGCAGGGGCGGCGCGGCGATGGAGACGCTCTGGCTGCGGACGCGCACCAAAAAGTCATTGGCGGTGCCGTAGTCTGGCAGATCGGGCAGCGGTGACGTGGCCATCAATGCCTCGAATTGCCGTTGCAGCGTGTTCGCCCAGTTCGAGCTTTCCTCGAAGGACATGCGCCCCGTGCGGATCGCCAACAATTCCGTCCCGTGCTCGTGGGCCGTCACATCCAGTTCCCCCGTGCGGGCGGCGCTGATGCCCGAGAGCAGCAAGCGTACCAGATGCATGGTGTGGCGGGGCTGGGGTTGCTCGCCTCGGTCGCGCGCCCGCATCATCTTGCGAAACTGGCTCATCACATAGCCGGTGAAGGTGGTGAAGATCAGCTTCGACGGGAAGGCGTCGCGGATCGACCGCAGGTCGCGCCCCAGGTCGCTGGTCGCCGTGATGGCGGGCGTGTAGAGCGTTTCCAGGACGGCGGGGTTCGCTGCCAGGCCCAGCCGCACGAACTTTTCGACCTCCCAATAGACCTCTTCGATGGGTGGCCCGCCGGTGGTGGAGGGCCGCTGCATCTCGATCTGTTCGAGCGGTTTATAGAGCGACCAGTGCAACGCGGCGGGCGGCAGATAGACCCCGCGTACGCCATCTTCCTCGGTGTCGGCGTCGTCCAGGCCATAGGCCCGCGCGCCCACCCGCACCCGATAAAAGACGTAATCGGTCCAGTTGACGTGGTCGGGGGCCAGCATGTCCAGTTCAGCGGTCATCAGCGTGCGCCGCACGATCAGGTGGCGGCGCGGCAGCGTAAAGACCGCGCCATCCGAAAAGCGAACGGTATAGGGTTCGTCGGTTCCCTCCAACGCCTGGGTTACTTCGCCGATGTAGCCAGGTTTGCGGTTGGTCGCCTGACCCTCGGCGGGCAGGTGCGTCCCGGCGCGCAGTACGACCTGGGTGCCGGGGGTAAGGCGAGATACTTCTCGATTCATGGAATAAATCCTTCAGCGTTGCGTGCGTCAGATCGAGGTGCGCGGGGAGGGAATCCAGCGGTGTTCGCTTCCTGGCATGCCTGATAGTCGCTCTGTTCTAACGATAGCAAAACTATCTTACAAAGCGGATTACAGGTATCTGAGATCTTATACAAACTATCGGCAAGCCATGCCGCTTCGGTAGGGCACCAGGGGGAAACCCCTGCGATTTCCCTGGTCGCAAAGACCTCCGGCGCGACGCTGCGCCTAGTGAGCGCCATTCAGCAGTGAAGAGGCATTCATATAGAATGTGAGCATTTCGCGCCCCATAATTCACACTCACGGGACCAATGGATGAGGTGAGGGGGAGGGCGGCACCCCTGGCAGTGGGGCGGCACTTTGGATTATACTGCAAACAGAGAGATGAGCGCGCAAGGGAGGCGAAGGCGATGGGCAACGACGCTGCGGATGCGGTGCCACACGTCATGATGCAGACGACCGTTCCCCTGCCGATGCTGGGGGGCGAACTGCCCCTGTTGGTGACGGTCGATCAGCGGGGCTACGTGCCCGTGGCAGCCCTGTGTCACCTGATGGGCGTGCGCCCCGAAACCTATCTGGCGAAGTGGCAACGCGCCCCCTTTTGGTCCGAGGCGCTGAAATTGCCCTGGCAAACGCCCGCGCGTGGTCGCCGCGCCGTCTGGTGCCTGGAACGCCACGCCCTGAAAGACGCCATCAAGACCATCGATTGGCACGGCATCGAGCCAGCCCGCCGCGAGCAACTGATGACCTTCTCGCAAGAATATGAGACGCTGCTGCAAGAGAGCTACGCCGGACTGCTCGAAGAATATCGCGCCTTTCGCCGGATGCTCTATCGTCTGCTGACGACCTACGCCCGCATTGCGGAACGCTTGCAATCTTTCCGCGAACGGCTGGGGCTGATCCTCAGCCGTCACGCGATGGACCAAGTGGGCGCGGTGCTGGATGAGGGCGAGCAGATCATCAGCGTCGGGGCCGACTTCGCCGCCGCGCATGTCCGCGCCATCGAGGGGGCCGACACGCTGCAAACGCTGGCGCGCGGTGCCCAGGACGCCACCGTGACCGAGGTGACGATTCCCCCCATCAGCCGGGCCGATTTCGACGCGCTCAGTCAGCACCTCGACCGATTTTCCGCCTGGCAAGATCGCTTCGACGCCTTCTTGCATCGCTATGGCATCTCGTGACTTCCCGCTTCTTGACGAATGATGTGCCCCAAAACCGTGCTAATGTTCGTGATTGCCTCGTCTTGCTTAGAGCATTGATGCTTGTTTCATAAAGGAGATAGTATGCTCAGCGCCCCCTCCATGCCGCCGCTCACGTCCCCGCCCATCGCGCCGCGCACCCCACCTGTCGCCGAACGATGCAGCACCTGGCTGCGGGGGCATGCCGCAGGCGTGGCGGCGGGGGGCATCATCTTGGTGGCGGTGCTGGTGCGCGTCGCGCTGGCGGCGGCGGGCTGGCCCGGCAGCAACAGCGACGATGCCACGATGGGGATCATCGCGAAACACATTCTGGTACGCGGCGAACACCCGATCTTCTTTTATGGGCAAGCCTACATGGGTACCATCGAGGCCTATTTGGGCGCGGGATTCTTCGCCGTCCTCGGCATCTCGGCCTTCGCGCTGAAGTGTGGCCTGATCCTGCTCTACGCGCTCTTCATGGGGGCGATGTATGCGCTGCTGCGCGCGACCTTCACGCCGCGTGTGGCGCTGGTGGGGCTGCTGCTGCTGGCCGTGGGGTCCGATGAACAGCTTGCCCTGCAACTGGAAGCCTATGGCGGCTACCTCGAAACGCTCCTCTTCGGCGCGCTGCTGATCGTGACCGCGATGTGGCTCATCCGCCGCTCTGACGCTCCCCCGCGCACCTGGTCGCAGTGGGGTCGCTTCGCCCTGTGGGGCCTCCTCGCGGGCAT
>JBBQSR010000002.1:0-32190 GCA_038234855.1 Ktedonobacterales bacterium
CAAGGTCGGGCGGATCGATCCCGCGACGGGGGCCATCACGGAATACGCCGCGCCGACCGACCACGGCCCGGCGGCGGAACTCTATGACATCACCGTCACGGCGCAGGGGATCGTCTGGGTGACGAGCAGCGGCGCGAACGCGCTCTTTCGCTTCGACCCGGCGACGGGGACCTGGGCGACGGTGGCGCTGACCCACCCTGGCAGCGTGCCCTTTGGCATCGTCACCGCCCCCGATGGCGCGCTGTGGTTCACCGAGGGCGCGGTGGGGGCTAACCGCATCGGGGTTCACCGAGGCGCGTGACGGGGGCGGGGTCCGTGCTCACGCCCGCGCGGGCAAGCGGCGCTGCACCAGCACGACCAGCGCGAAGACCAGCGTGGTCGCGGCGGCATACCACAGGCTCGGCAGACTCGCCGCCACCAGCACGACGACCGCCAGCGATGCGATGATGAGCGACCCGCGCAACCGCCGTCCGCGCAGCAGCCGCCACGCGGCGAGGAAGATCACCACATACGTCGCCAGAAAGTTGGCGCTGGAAAGCTGAATGAAGGTTTCGATGCGCGCCCCCGCCAGCGCAAAGATCAGCAGCGCGACGCCCCACACGCCCGCCAACGCCAGCAGCGCCGCGCGCGGCGTGCCGCTGGCGGGGTGAATCCGCCGCAGCCGCGCGGGGAAGAGGCCGTCGCGGGCCAGCGCCACGACCAGCCGACCACCGCTGCGCGTCCAGGTGAGCATCAGCAAAAAGATCAGCACCACCGCCAGCAGCGCGCCCACCTGTGCCGCCGCGCCGCCCACCGCGAAGCGCAGCAGGTCCGCCAGCGAGGCGTCGCTCATCGCGACGGTCGCGCGGTCGAGGCTGCCGACCACCACGATGCTCAGCAGCAGGAAGAGCGCGCCCACGGCGACCACTGCCGCCCGCAGCGATTTCACCAGCGTCAGGGGATCGGTGAATTCCTCGCCCGCGAAGGCCGCGTTTTCCCAGCCGACGAAGGCGAAGAACGCGATCAGCGCCGACGACGCCACGCCCGTTGGCCCATAGCCCCCCACGTCGGTCAGGCGGTCCGGCACCACGTGCGGCAGCGCCAGGCCGATGGTCACGATGACCGCCCCCAGGCACAGGAAAAAGATCCAGCGTTGCCAGCGCATAATGGCCGTCACATCGAAGAGGTTGATGGCGACCAGCACTGCCAGTTCCGCGCCCGCCACGGGCACGTCCCATTGCGGCGCTAGCCCGGTCAGTTTGCGCAGATACTCCGCGAAGATGAGGGCCGTGCTGGGGGCACCGACGGCCATCGCCGTCAGATATAGCACGCCCGTCAGTTGCCCCACGCGCGTGCCCAGCCCCTGCGCGATGAAGGCCGTGACGCCCCCCGCCGAGGGATACCGCGATCCCAACTCGGCCATCACCCGCGCCATCGGGTACGAGATCGCCGCCAGCGTCGCCCAAATGAGGATGGACCATGGCCCCGCGTGCCGTGCCGCAATGGAGGGCAGCACGATCAGGCTTTGCCCCAACACGGCGGTGGTGTAGAGCACGAAGCCATCCGTGACGCTGAGATGCTTGCGAAACTGGACCGATGTCGTCGCCATGGGGGTACCCGCGCCTCTCTTGTTTCTCTCTGATAGGATACAAGAGAAACCGGCGATACTGAAGGGGAAAGCGAAAGGATATAGACCAACACCATGCAGAACCGTAAGGAAAATCACGCGATCACTATCGATGTCGCGGGTGGCCCGGATGAGGTCGATTGGCGCATCTTGGGGGAGTTGCAAGCGAACGCGCGTGTGACCTTCGCTGAGGTGGGGCGGCGCGTGGGGCTGACGGCCCCGGCGGTGGCCGAGCGGGTGCGGCGGCTAGAGCAGGCGGGCATCATCAGTGGCTATCACGCCCACATCGATACCACTCGCCTGGGGCTGACGCTGGAAGCCTTCATGCGCTTCACCGTCACCAGCAGCACGTATCCCCAGATGAATCAGCTCTTGCGGTCGTACCCCGAGATCTTGGAATGTCACCGCATCACCGGCAGCGATTGTTACATCATGCGGCTCGCTGTCGTCTCGGTGGCGCACCTAGAGGACCTGATCAATCGCCTGACCCCCTATGGGACCATGACGACTTCCATCGTCCTCTCGTCGCCCATCACGCGGCGCGACGTCACCCCCGCGAACCTGACCTGGGCGGGTGAGACGCCAGAGGTGCCGCGCGGCAAATAGCCGCCAGCGACAGAGACGCGCTGGCGGCTGGTGTAACGTGCTGGGTGGCGCTCAGTCGTTGAGGTTCAGCACCATCTGGGGCGTGGCGATCTCGTGGTCGGCGCGGGTCTGCACCACCGCCGTGCCGATGGAAAAGAACTCGATGACGTGGCTATCCCAGCCATGGCTCGACTCCACGATGCGTGTGCCCACGATGCCATCTGCCCCGATGCCCTCGGCCTCGGCTTGCATGCGGCCCATCGCCAGTTCGCGGGCGTCGTAGAGCGCCTGGGTATAGTTCGCCATCTCGATGTTTTGGCCCATCGTCTGCGAAAACCACTGGCGCATCGACTGTATGCCCACGTGGTAGACGCAGCTTCCCATTGTCAGTGCCAGGGGCCGATAGCCCGCCGCCAGCAGCGTGCGGAAGTCTTGCCCCGACAGATCGCTGGTGAAGGGCTTGCCCGCTGGCGTGCGGTGGCTGGTGCCGTCGCGCGAACGCACCGCCGTGCCGATGGCGATGAACTCGGCCAGATTCTCGCCCCAACTATAGCGGCCCACGTCCAGGCGGACGCCGACGATGCCATCCGCGCCGAGGGTGTCGGCCTCTTCCTCCATGCGGGTCATGGCGAGTTCGCGGGCGGCATACATCGCCTGGGTCAGCACGCCCAGCTCTTGATTTTGCATCATGTTGGCGTATTGAAAGCCGACATGATAGATGGAGCTTCCCACCACCATGCCCAACGGATCGAACCCCGCCTCTTTGACCAGCAAGAATTCATTGACCGACAGATCGCTAGTAAAAAGCGGCTTCACGCCACCGCCGCCGCGCATGCGCAGCAGACGGTTACGCGCATCCGCGGGGATGGCCGGTTGTGGTTGATTCGCTTGTGCCATGGGGGAAATCCTCACTTCATTGGTAGGTCGCATCGGCTAGGTGAGTAAACGGCGAATGGCCTCGCCCTCGCGCGCGCTCTGGGCGGCGAGGTCGGCCAGCGTCGCGGCCAGATCGGCGATCCAGGCATCCAACGCGACGGCCTCGGTCTTTAGGGCGATGCCCCGCACGACGTGCACGCGCGCGGCACTGGGGCGACCATGGTCTAGCCGCAACGTATAGCGCCATTCGCCCAGGTCGGCCTCTAGGCCATCGACCGTGCCGCCGCCAAAGAGGCCGCTGTGGTGCAGCCGCACCTGGGTGGGCAGGGCATCGGCCAGCTTGTGGCCCAGCACCGCGACCCAGGTGCCCATGTCGTGCATATCGGCCCGCAGCGCCGCCGCCAGCAGGTCGAAGTCTAGGGGTTCCATCATCGCGCGCACCTCTTCTTTTGCATCATAGCACGGTGGCGAGGGCGACAGCCGGACAGCGGCTCACCCGCGCGCCCATTGCTGCACCAGGCCATAGACGATGTCGGCGTACCGTTGGGGGTCGTTGTGGTCCGAGGCGGGGGCGTAGATCGGCGTCACATCGTAGATGTCGCGCGTCCCCGCGTTCAAATAATACGTGCGGATGACCCAGTACCAGTCCTCCGCGCCGTCGCGCCACGAGGCATATTGCCGGAAGCCGTTGTACTGCGTATACGTGACGGGGCTGCCGCTGGGGTTATAGCGCACGTTGCCGAGTGAGCGCGTGGTGACGGCGATGCCCGCCGTCCCGCACTGCGACTCGAAGGCGAAAAACCCCAACGCATACGCCGGATTCACCCCATATTTGATGCCCAAGTCGTAGAGGTCGGCGGCGAAGTCGGCGGTGGCGGCGGGGCTGTTATACGATTGCAACACCTGCAAAATCTTGATGGCGCTGATCGAGGGCTGGCCATCCAGCGTCTCGCCAGCGGCGGCGCAGTTCGCGCGGGGCAGCGAACAGGCGCTCGGCGGCGCTTTATAGGCCACCACGCCATGTGGGCGCAGATTCGGCCAGTGCGCGCGGGCGAACGCGCCGACCGTCCCCCAGGCGGGGTACGACCCGGCGAGCAATGCCACCACCAACACCCATCCGGCGATCTCGGTGCCGCGCCCCGTCAGCCGCCCGCCGCTGACCCTGCCCGCCAGCCAGCCCAGCCCACGTGCCAACGACCGCACCGCCCAAAAGATCAGCCGCGCGACGCCCGTCACCGCCCAACTGACGAAATGCAGTACCGACAGCCCCAGGTCGCCCAGCACGAAGGTCGCTTCATCCAGCCGACCGCGTGGCCACGTGCGCGGCGTGTCGGGCAAGATGCGGCGGCGCGGCGCGGGGGGCGACATGGTCGCGGTCGGCGTTTCCCCGGCGGCGGTGGGTGGGGCGAGTGGCTGGGTGGGCATGGCGGCCTCGGTGCGTGGTGGTGGCGAGCGGGGCATCCCCTCGCCTGGGTGATGTCGTCCCTCACAGCCTAGCGCACATCACGCGTCGTGTCTAGTGCTACGCTTCACAGGCGACAGACGACGGTGGCGCGGCAGCGTGCGGCGAAATTTGGCGCGGCTCGCATTGTCGTGTTTATGTCCCCTGGCGATCACCCCGTCTCGCGGATGCTTTCCCCACGCCCCAGCGATCGCCCCATTCTTCTTGTAGGCTAGACGATAGGACACGAAACCGCTACAATGGAGGGGAAGCGCCGCAAGGAAAGGGAGCAGTGATGCAGGAAACCACGACAGCCACGCGTTCTGAGATCCCCCACGGCCCGGCGCGTCAGGCGGGGTGGCGCGAACGCTGGCGGGCACTGCGGCAGGTGATGGCGGCACTGGTGGTGGGCGCGGCGGTGCTCGCGCAGCTCGGCTGGTGGGGGCTGTCGGCGAAGGCGACTGATGACGTCGGGTCGCGCTTCAACCAGGGGCAAAACGCCACCTGGGTCGCGCACACCTGGGTCGGTGAGTCGCACAGCGCCAGCGAATATGACGACCTGGCGGCGCGGTTGTCGCGCGAGCAGATCGCCTTTATCTACGCGCATGTGGGGCCACTGACGGGGGATGGGGGCATCCCGGTCACCCGATACCCGAATGCCTTCACCTTCACGACGGAGATGCATGCGCGGTTGCCCCAGTTGCACATCCTCGCGTGGATCGGGCAGATCTATCGCGTCGGTGCTGACCCCAATGAGGACGTCATCGATCTGGCGCGGTCGCAGACGCGCGACAACATCACCACCATCGCGGGGATCTTTACCAATGCCCTCGGCTTCGATGGCATCCACTATGATATCGAGCCGGTGCCCAACAACGACAATCACTTCCTCGATCTGCTCGATGGCACGCGGGCGCGCATCGGGACGGGCAAGGTGCTCTCCCTTTCCACGCCAAACTGGATTCCCGTGGCGCGCGTGACGGATGTGCTGCAAACCCTGCGCAACCAGCCCAACGTCTGGTGGACAACGTACTATTATGGTGTCGTCAGCAAACACGTCGACCAGATCGTCGCCATGATGTATAACACCGGCATGCCCACCGCGCCGCTGTACGAGCTGGTCGTGCAGCAAGAGACGGCGCACATCTTGCGGGCCACCGCCGCCGCGTCGCCCACCACGCGGGTCATCGTCGCCATCCCCACCTATACGCAACCGCCGTCGCGCGCCTTCCACGCGGCAGCGGAAAACATGCAGACGGGGCTGCACGCGGTCATCAGCGGGCTGAACGAAGATGACGGCCTCGGTGCCTTCGCGGGCCTCGCCATCTATCCCGAATGGCTGACGAGCGATGCCGACTGGGCGCTCTATGAGCAGCAGTGGCTGGGACGCTGAGCTACGGCGGCGTCGGCAATTCGCGCAGCGGCGAGGCGCGGTCCGTCCGCAGCAGATGCAGCAGGCGCGGGCCGGGCCGCGTGGCGACGGGCGGCGCGCTGGCGAGTACCTGGGCCAGCGTCGCCGTGTCGAGCACCGTCATGGGGTCCCAGCCATGCAATTTCAAATCCACCGTTCCCTCTTCCGAGACGGCGACGCCCTCTGCGGTGAGGCGTTGCGCCATGGTGCCACCGGGACCAAAGGCCCAACTGCCGGTCAGCGCGCCCGTGCTGCTGACCACGCGCTGCGCGGGCACACCCTCGGGCGATTCATTCATAAACCAGCCGATCATGCGCGCCCCACGCGGGTACCCAAGCGCCTTGCCTAGCCAGCTATACGTCGTCACGCGCCCGGCAGGGCAGGCCCGCACCAGCGCGAAGGTCTGCGCCATCAGGTCCGCGACGGCGCTTTCCGTGAAGACCGTGAGCACGATCACCCCTCCTTGACCAGCATCGACCATCCGCCAAGACGACCTGTCACAGCGACGGATCGGTGCGGCTCATCATTTGAGTACTATAGTACTCGCTGGCCGAATGGTCAATGCCCCTGTGCCGCCGCCGCGCTGTCCTAGTGATGGCCCACCGCCAGGCCGCTCTGCGCCGAACCCATGTGAACGATGCGCACGATATCTCTTGTATAAAATAACAAAAATAGACGCTGATCCCGTTGAATGCACAAGAAAACTCCCGAGAAAAACTCTTGACAAGGTTGAGCCTCGTGCTGATAATGGGGGCACTGAGCGAGTAGGCGTTCAGTTGGCTTAGTGTTCTAAAAGTTGTCGTCACATTCTCGGTCAGCTTCTTGACCACGTTTGACCACATTGGTAGGAAGGTACATTCATGTCCTTTACTCTGTCGCGCGCCCGCGTGAAAGCAATTGGAATTGCAGCGGTCGCCCTGCTCACCCTCGCCAGCGCTCTTTTTATTGGTGCCCGTGGGGCGCTCGCTGGCCATCCTCAGGCCGCCAAGGCTGCCCCACCACCCGTTCTTTCTGCTGGCTCGCGTGATGATAGCGTCACCCTCACCGCGCAGCACTTGTCCGCCGTCGATGCGGCACAGGTCGCGCAGGGCACGCCCTATAGCGGCCCCGCCCATAATGTGAATCGTCGTCTGCCCGCGCGCTCGAACGTCAAACATAACAGCGCGCCCGCGCCCACTGGGCCAGCCACGTCGCTCAACGTCAGCCCCAATGCGCCGACCCCGCTGGGCACCTTCCAGGGTCAGGCGCAAACGAACCTCGTCCCCTCCGACATGGGCTTGGCCGCTGGCGGTGGCTACATCGTTCAGGCGGTCAACGCCTCCATTGCGGTGTATAACACCAATGGCGCGCTACAATCGGGCTGGCCCAAGACGCCTCAGTCGCTGTTTGGCCTGTCTAGCTCCGAATTCATGTACGACCCCCGCGTGCTCTTCGACTCGATCAGCGGCCACTTCTTTGTGCTCTTTGACGATGACAATGACACCGCTGGACATCTCTCGTCGACCTACTACCTCGCGGTCAGCGCCACCGCGAACCCCACGGGCACCTGGTATCGCTATGCCTTCAGCGTGGGTGAAAACCTGACCAATGCGAACGCCGCCTTCGCGGATTTCCCCATCGCGGGCATCGACGCGCAGGGCTTCTATTTCAGCGGCAACCGCTTCTACTTCACGGCGAATGGCGGCGGCTTCGCGGATTCTTTCGTCGCCTCCACTGGTCTCGCCGCGCTGGAAAAGAACCTGACCACACAGATCAACTACACGATATTCAACAATCTGACCACGGCGACCGGGAAAGCTTTCTCGGTGGCCCCAGCGACCTCGTTTGGCTATCCCCGTGCGGAGCCGTTGATCAGCACCGACCTCGCCGGCTGCACCACGGACCCCTGCACTACGTATTATGTGTGGGCCATCAGCTACCCCACGAATACCACCGCACCAGGCCCGCGTCTCAGTTGGGTGCAGATCACTGGCCCAGCGTACTCGCTCAACATTCCCCTGGCTGACCAGCCCGGCACGGGTGGTGCGGGCTCCATCGACTCGGGCGATGCGCGCGTGGCCAGCTTGCCCTCCTTCCGCGCTAATTCGCTGTACTTCACCATCGGCACCGCCATTAACAATGGCACGCAAACCGTTGCCGCCGTCGAGTGGGCCAACCTGGCCATCGTCCTCGACACGGGTAACGCCGCGTGTGGTGCCGTCCCCAACCGCTGCGTCGATATCACCAGTGCGTATGCCAAAGAGTATGGGTCTGTCTGGTACAACGGCTCGACGCATGCCTTCGACCCCTCGGTCGCCATCACCAGTGATGGTGATATGGTGATGGCCTACAGCGTGTCGTCGCTGACGACGCGCCCCGTCACCATCATCTTCGCGCGGCGCTCGACCTCTAACCTCGGCGACACGCAAATCGTTCCGGGTAGCCAGAGCCTGGCGTTCTGGTCCTTCGGGCGGTGGGGTGACTACAGCGCGGTCGCGCTCGACTCCACCACGTGCAGTTCCGCTGGCTGTTTCCGCCTGTGGGATAGCGCCATGTACGTCCGGTCGAATGGCACCTGGGGCACGACGATCAGCAGCGAACTCTACAACGTGCTGATCCCGTAAACCCGGCGACGTTCGCGCCACAGACGCGGAATCACCCACTCAGCGATTGAGTGGGTGATTCTTTCTATTCGCGTAGCCGCACGCATGTCGCGGGGGGTGGTGTGTCAGCCCATGTGGGTGGTGCGCTGCGGCTCGACCACGATCACCACGCGCTCGTCGCCGGGGTTGTGCCAGGGATAGCGCTCTTGCTTCAGATATTTCTGCGCCATCGCGTTGATGAAGTCGAGGTTGGGGTCCTCATCGATGCGGGTGACGGTGCCGCGAATTTCGAGATAGCGATACGGGTTCGCTGGGTCGACGATGGAAAGGGCGATGCGCGGGTCGCGCTGGAGGTTGCGATACTTCTGGCGCTTCTTCGTCACGCTGAACCGCACATGGGTGCCGTCCCAGCCAAACCAGACGGGGGTCGTTTCCGGTTCGCCGTTGGGGCCGATGGTGGCGATATGGGCCAGCGCCTCAGATTCCAGCAGGTCACGATGCGTCGCGGGGATGTCCACGGGGGTAAGCTCCTTGGTCGAATTGCCGTCTCGTTCGTTTGCTTCACAAAATGAAGCATCATGGATACGATACGTCATTTGGGGTACCCGCGTCAACCCGCGCGCGGCGGCCTATGCCCTGCTGGCGCGCTGATGACGCGAGGCCCCGCCACAGCAGCCTGTGACGGGGCCTCGCGGTGCGACACGCTTTATTTTCCAGGGGTGGGCGTCGTGCCGACATTGGTGCCAGGGACGCCCTTGGCATCGTAGGTGATGGTGATCGAACTGATCACATCGCCCTGCTGGATGGATTTCGCATTGGCGAAGGTGTCGGTGGTGATGCGGCCAAGGTAGTTGTAAGAGAGGGGCAACGATGTGTTGTCGCCCGTGTTGATGAAGAATTGGGAACTGGTGGTGCCCGATCCCTTGTTGGCCATCGCGACATCTTGCACACGGTAAGCATCCGTCGTTTTGGGTAGCTCATCGGGGATGACATAGCCCGCGCCATCGGGGCTGCTGGGGCCATTGCTCAGCCCTTTGGTCAGATCCGCCTTGGGGTCGACGGTGCGCGGGTCGCCTGCCTGAGCCACCATGGGGTTGCTGACGACGCGATGGAAGGTCAGCCCATCATAGAAGTGGTGCGTCGCCAAAAAGACGAAGCTGTTGGTGGTGAGGGGTGACGATACTTGGTTGAGCTGGATCACGACCACACCATGTTTCGTGAAGAGATTCGCCTGATAGTTGCCGAGCGTCTTGTCGTTGATGCACAGTTGCGGCGCGCTGGTGTAGGTGCGCGTGATCTTCGCGCCATTCGCCGGACCCGAGGATTTTTTCGCCCAGGCACAGGCGTCCACCGGGGCTTTGACGGCGAAAAGGGGCGTCAGATGGTTGGCCGACAGCGTGTAGAGCAAGCCACCGATGATGGCGAGGGTCAAGAGCGTCGTCGCTAGAGGAAACTCGCTCACAAAGCCATTGAAGCCGCCAGATGTCTGGCGCTTCTGCGCGGCGCGGCGCACGGCGTCATTGGGCACGCGCTGTACCGGTTCGGTCTGGTGGGCCTGGCGATAGCGTTCGGCCTGACGCGCGGCGGATTTATTGGCGGTGGTCTTGGGCATGGGGGGCTGGTGCTCCTTCGCCGCCGGCCTGTGCGCCTCCGGTGCGCGTCGCGGGCGGGGATGTTTTCGTGATATGCTCAATAAGCGATTGGGCTTATCATACGCCTGAGGTCGGGCGGTGGTCAAGCGGATGAGACTTTTCGGCAAGGGGCACGACACCTGGCTATGAATGAACAGATGCAAGCGACCCTGGACAATCTGCCACACAAACCCGGCATCTACCTCTATAAAAACGATGAAGGCACGATCATCTATGTCGGCAAGGCGACCTCGCTGCATAGCCGCGTCCACCAATATTTCGCCGCGGGGGCTGACCTCAGCCCCAAAAATCGCGCGTTGGTCAGCCACATCACCAGCATCGAATTCATCGTAGTGGGCAGCCCGGTCGAGGCGCTCATCCTCGAAAACGAATATATCAAGCGTCACCAGCCCAAATATAACGTCCGCCTGCGCGACGACAAGAACTATCCCTACATCAAGGTGTCGCTGACCGAGGACTTTCCGCGCGTCTACCGCGTGCGATCCTTCCGGCAAGATGGCAACCGCTATTTCGGCCCCTATACTAACGCGGGCGCGGTGGACGCGACGCTGGATCTGCTGAACAAGATCTTTCCCTTCCGCACCTGTCGCTATGATGGCTGGTCCTGGGCACCGCCCAGGGAGGGCAAGCTGACCCGCGCCCAAGCCGCCGCAAACAATGCCGCCCCAGCCAAGGGCAAGCGTGGCGCGCACCCCGCCGCGAGCGAGTGGCGACAAAAGCTGCTGCCGCGCCCCTGCATGCAATACACCATCCATCGCTGCGTCGCGCCGTGCGTGGCGAAGGTGACGCGCGAGGACTACGACGGCATCATTCGCCAAGTGGTGCTCTTTTTGGAGGGCAAGCACGAGGCGGTGCAGGACGACCTGCGCGCCCAGATGGAGACCGCCGCCGAGGCGATGGAGTTCGAGCGCGCCGCCGTGCTGCGCGACCGCATCGACGCCGTCGGCCAACTGCTGGCGAAGCAAAAGATCATCAACACCACCGCCAGTGGCGATCAAGACGTGGTGGCGCTCGCCAGCCTCGACGATGAGACGTGCGCGCAGATCTTCTTCTTTCGCGGCGGCAAGCTGGCGGGGCGCGAATCGTTCATCCTGAAGGGCACGCGCGACACGACGGCGGGCGAGATCATGACCTCGTTCTTGCAACAGTTCTATGACCAGGCACCCGCGATACCGGGCGAGATCATCTTGCAAACGGAGCCAGAGGAGGGCGAGGATCTGACGGCGTGGCTGCGGCAAAAGCGCGGCGCGGCGCTGGCGCTGACGGTGCCACAGCGGGGCGACAAGGTGCGATTGGTCGAGATGGTCGCGCAAAATGCCACCGAGGCGCTGGAAATGGAGCGCATCCGTTGGCTGTCGGATTCGCAGAAGACGATGCTGGCGCTGCAAGAGGTGCAAGAGGCGCTGCACCTGCCCGCGCCGCCGCGCCGCATCGAGTGCTACGACATCTCGAACATCCAGGGGACGGCGAACGTGGGGTCGATGATCGTCTTCGAGAATGGCAAGCCCAAGCCAGCCGACTATCGCCGCTTTCGCATCAAGACCGTCGACGGCGCGGATGACTATGCCAGCCACCGCGAGATGCTGCGCCGCCGCTTCAAGCGCATGGAGGCGGCCCCCGACGACGCGCCGATGGAAGAGGTCATCGAGGCCGCGATGGGTGGCGAGGCGGCCCCGGTCGATTCCTTCCAGGCGATGCCCGACCTCGTCATCATCGACGGTGGGCGTGGCCACCTGAACGCCGACCTAGCCGTGCTGGCTGAACTGGGCATCCGTGTGCAGATGGTCGGTGTGGCGAAGGAAAACCACGGGGCCATCGGCGAATACGAAGACATCTATCTGCCCGACCAGCCCGAGCCGCTGGTGCTGCCACGCGGCTCGCAGGGGCTGTACCTCATCCAGCGCATCCGTGATGAGGCGCACCGATTCGCCATCACTTATCATCGCCAGGTCCGCAGCACCAAGGCCTTCACCTCGCTGCTGGATGAAGTGCCGGGCATCGGTCCCAAGCGCAAGAAGGCGCTGATCCTGCACTTCGGGTCGGTGCGCGCCATCGCCGCCGCCAGCGTCGACGACCTCGCCGCCGTCGAGGGTATGACGCGCGACGCCGCCGAGAAGGTGAAAGAGTTCATTGGTGCCCGCCCGCCCGCCGACGCCGCGAGTGGGGAAGCAAGCGTGTAAGATTCCGCTCCCGCTCAACGTATAGTTCATAAGAAGTGATGTTCTGTGAAATGCGTTATCGCACAGGAAGGAGCGGGGCGATGCGATCTCATGTCCGTAACATATTCGCCTTACTCGGCATCTGTGGCGTGTTACTTATGGGGTGTGGGTCCTCTGCCGTGGGCCTACAGCCAGCACGGTTCGTCGTGCCCAACACGACGCCAACGGGCAAGCCCCTGCTGACGCTGCAAGTGCGTGACAACGCGCAAGATACCCTGCTCGTTCCCACGATGGCACCCAGCACAGGCGTCAGCACGACCAGCATCGCCCAGTATCGGCTGGCGCGCTCAGCGGATGGCTCTTGGGGCACGTACACGCTCACCGCTTCGTCTTCCAGCCCCGGCGGCATGAAAGATATCGCCGTGCGGTACGATGGGCTGTTCAAGGGCTGCGCCTATAGCTTGCCCCCCAGCACCGTCACGCAGGGACGAGACGCCAACGGCAATGTCTCGACGCTGCTGACCACTACCCTTTCCGTCGATCTCACGCGCAGGGGTGTGCCCCTGACGTGCTTCCAAAACCTGAAGACGGGTTTCGCCTCGGTGACGGTCGTCTCCCACGATTGGGCGGATGAAGCCAGCGTGGTCGAGGCCAAGCTGTGCCTCGATGCCACATGCAAAGCGTAGGGGGGAGACGATGCAACGGAATCCGGTCAACCCGAGCAAGCAGGAAGCGGCGGATGCGCGCATCAATCGCCGCACGCAACGGCTGCAATTTTGGGGTGCCATCCTCGGCATCGGCATCACCATCTTGGGGTTCTTAGGGGTCAGTGGCAAGGTGTCGAGCGTGCTCTTTCCGTCGCCCCCGACGCCGACGGCGCTGCCCCCGCCCACGGTCAGCGTGGCGGGCACCTGGGCGCCCCCCCCAGCAAGGGGATGACCATGGCGACCAATGGACGCTGTCGCTGACGCAACGGGGCAAGAGCCTGGGGGGCAAGATCGGCTATACGCCCAACCTAAACTCATCGACCGATATTTCACCGACCCCGTTGCCCATCCAGACGGCGACCTATTCGTATCAGGCGGTGGTGCTGAATGACAAGAGCACCATCGCCATCGACGACCCCAGCGCGACCGCCGTTCTCGTGATCGTGGCCGATTTCGAGACGAAGCCCAACTGTGAGGTGACGTTCACCCTCAGCTACGCCAACAGCGATCAGCGCACCATGTCGGGGGCAATCGAAACGGGCTGCTCTGATAACGCCCGCCGCGCCGTCACCCTCGTGCGCGCGTAGCCGGGGCTGTCGTGTGACGCCATAGCGCGGCCATAGGGGCGCTGGGGGTGTGGCATCGACCTGACGGGCGGTTTACCCGCTGGCTCCCTCCTCACTGCGCGTCTTCCACCGCGATGATGCGGTCGGGCAGGTGCACCTCTAGGGTATAGGTACCGCTGGGGACGGGGCCGAGCAGGAACGTCCCGCCCTCCGCCACATCCTCGGCGACGAGCCGGGGCGGAGCCTCCGCCGTGATGGCGTAGAGGCGCACGGGCAGGGTCGCCAGGGCCAGGCTGGCATCATTCGCGGCGCTCACCAGCCCCTCGATCTCGATGCGCCCTTGGGGGGCCGGGGTCGCGCGCAGCGAGAGGGTGACATCTTCCGCGCGGTAAAGGATCGGTCGGGTCGTGCTGCCCGCGCCCGCGCCGCGCAGTTGCAGCGCGGGGGTCGGGGCGGGCGCGCCGGGGGCCAGGGCGTCGGCCAGCGCGGCTAGCACGCGACGCAGTCGGTTCGGCGTGGTGGGGGCCGTCCAGTCAAGGATCGGGTCGTGGTCGTCCAGCGCGGCGGTCACCAGCGCCAGTTCCTCGCGGCAGCGGGCGCAGGTGGGCAAGTGCGCCTCGGTCGTGGCGCGCGTGCTGGCGCTGATCGTCCCGGCTGCCAGCGCGGTGAGGTCCTCACTGGGCGGGCAATCGACGCGATACAGTCGCCCCCGCAGCGTGGTCGTGAAAGCGCCGATGGCGGCGACCTCACGCTGGCACGCGGGGCACGTGGCGATGTGCCGCACGATCTCGGGCGGGGCATCCGATGGATCAGCGGCATACGCCCCAAGCTGCTCGGGTGTGACGATGGTGGGGTCGATGCAAGGTTCCATGGTTATCCCTCCGGTGGCTGATGGCGGCGATGGGCACACTCCTTGGGCGTGCGGCAGACAGCATCAGCGCGCCAGCCCCCATTTCGGTATTTTACGGCGGCGGGGGCCTTCTCTTCCACATAAACGGCGGGGCGCGATCTTTTTTGGGTATTGCTTCACAAAAGTTGTGCTCGCCGTGCGCTTATGCAGTTGGGGGGGTGGGGCGATATTTGCGGCGCAGACGGTCAACGAGGTTGGCGATGCAGCGCCGCACCTCGGCGATGTCGGGGAAGTCGTCGGGCAGCAACGCGGGAATCTCGCGCGGGCGATATTCCTCGACCCACAGGGCGTGGGCCAGGCGCAGTTCGCGGGGCGAGGCCACCTGACGCACCATCTCCCACAGTTCCTGGCCGGCTATCGCGTCTAGCACGCTGTCGGTGTCGTCAGGGTGCGCGAACTCATGGGCGTCGGGCATCGGCACCTCGCGGCGCTTCCCGCGCAGGGCGTCGAGCATCACCCAATTGACGCTGGTGTGCAGATAGGTCAAGATGGCCCCCAACGACGACACATCGAGCGGGTGCTTGCGGTTCGAAAAGAGCAGCCGCTCAAAGACCTCGTGGGCATAGGATTCCAGCGAGTCGCGCAGTTCGACGGTGCGCGCGGCGGGGTGCCGCTTCACCCAACCTAGGACCATGCGATAATACGCCTCGTACATCGCGGACCAGGCATCCGACGCGTCCTCGCTCAGGGCACGGCGAAAGATTTCCAGGCAATAGCGTGGATCGGCGGGCGTCCCTCCCCCATATTTCGCGCGCTCATCCGCGCAATGCAGCACCAATTCGTCTAAGGCCTGCTGCGACGCCTCACTCTGCACACTCGCCATACCTGCCTCCGCGCGACCGACGCGCAAAGCGACCGCTGAACTGATCATTGCTACTATCGCGCCTCGGCTACCTATTGTCAAGCTGTTGAGACGCATGGCCTCTGTAGAAAGGTACGCTTCCCATCGAAGACCGTTCTCAGCGATTGCTCCAAAAGGGTTGACTATTCTTGATGCCTATGGCATACTTGATCTATCAAGAAAATTTGATCGGTCGAAACGAATGGAAGATATCGCCGAGGTCTTTTACCTCACCTCCATCGAGCAGGTACGCGCCATCGCCGACACCCTGCGTCTGCGTCTGGTCGAGGCTCTGCAAAAAGCGCCCCTGACGGTGACGCAACTGGGCGAACGCGTCGGCGAATCGCCCGCGAAGGTCCATTACCACGTGCGTGAGTTGGAACGCATCGGCGTCGTGCGCCTAGTCGAGACGCGCGAACGGGGCGGCATCCTCGAAAAGTATTATCGCGCCGTCGCCAAATCCATGCAGATGTCGCCCGATCTCTTGCAGACCGCCCCCCACGACGAGGTGACGGGCATGGTGAATGAGTGGTTTCAGTTGGTCATGCGCGAGGCCACGCGGGCGCTCACCTATCGCACCGAACACCCCGAGCTTGATGAGCCGCTGACCCTGGCGAGCAAGACCATTCACGCGACCACGGGCGAGTTTCGCGCGCTGCTCAACCCATTTTGGGAAAGGTCGGATACCTATGCGGAACCGCGCGGCATCGAAGATGAGCATGAATGGATCGTCAGCCTCGTCGCGCACCGTTGGCGCTCCCCCGACGCCGACGCTGTGGTGGACCCCATCGCGCAGATACCGCCCATTCCCCCCGTGCCCCCCGTCGCGCCCGCACCACCCAAGGTGCCCGCGCCATCCATTGAGCGGTCATTTATCTTAGGTGGGGGCGATTTCAGCCGCAAGGCGCTAGAAGAGGCCGTCGCCAGCAACCGCCCGCTGAGCATCATGGTCATCGGCGTCTGTCACTTCCCAGAGGACATCCCAGCGGAACTGGTAGACCGCGCGGTGGTGCGCTTTCGCCATTGGGGCCAACTCGTCGCCTCGCCCGAGGTGCGCGAGGTCCTGCGCCGCAAGGGGGGTGATGCGTAACGCGCTCGCCTTGCCACAAAAAAGCGTGCCGCTGTCTCTTACCCCAGCAGCACGCCCGCGAAGACCCTGGCCGTCACATCAACTGCAAAAACCGATGAACGAAGGAGCCTTACCATGGATTCTACCACCGCCGCGCCCGACGCGCGCAAACCGGGTCTGCTGATCAATCGCAACTTTGGCCTGCTCTTCGCGGGCGGGGCCATCTCGGTCTTTGGCGACATCATCTTCGATTTTACCCTGGTCGTGTGGATCACGCTGGGCCTGGCACACAATGCGAGCTGGGCACCGTTGGCGGTCAGCGGCGTCTTGTTGGCGGCGGCGGTGCCGCTTTTCATCTTTGGCCCCATCGCGGGCGTCTTCGTGGACCGCTGGGACAAGCGCCGCACCATGCTGCGGATGGATGCCATCCGCGCGGTGCTGGTGGGCGTGCTGGTGCTGGCGACGAACATCGTCCCCCTGCCCTTCCTGCCGGATGGGCGGCTGCCGCTGGCGGCGCAGCTTTCCATGATCTATAGCATCGTCGTCATCAACACGATCTGCGCCCAGTTCTTTAATCCCGCGA
The DNA here is from genome assembly GCA_038234855.1 of Ktedonobacterales bacterium. Taxonomy (GTDB): domain Bacteria; phylum Chloroflexota; class Ktedonobacteria; order Ktedonobacterales; family JACDGC01; genus JACDGC01. The sequence goes on from JBBQSR010000002.1 coordinate 16,989, forward strand.
AGATGGCGCTTATTGGTGACATCGTGCCGCCGCCGCAGCAAGCACGGGCGGGGGGGCTGAGCCAGACCATCCAGATGCTGTCGCTGGTGCTGGCCCCGCCCATCGCGCCGATCCTCTATCTTGCCACGGGGGCGCAGTGGGCCATTGGCATTGATGCACTGTCGTTCCTCGTCTCGTTTCTGTTGGTTGCGGCGGTGCGCGCGCCCAAGGCCGCCAGCAGCGTCGCCGAGGGGCAGCAGCCCCACTTCCTGCGCGAATTCATGGCGGGGCTGCGCTTCAGTTTTGGCAACCGCACGATCTCGACGCTGATCGCCTCGGTCGCCATCATCATGTTCGGTGCCAGCGCCCTCAACGCGCTCGATCTCTTCTTCGTGTTGGGTCCGCTGCACACCACGGTGGGCCTCTATGGCTTTTTGACGGCAGCCATGGGGATTGGTGCTGTGCTGGGGGCCATCTTCGCAGGCATCTTCGCCCAGCGAATTGGCTTGGTGCGTACGCTCAACGTCAGTTTGCTGGTGGTGGCCGTCGCCATCTTGATCTATTCGCGGTTGACGAGCTTTTGGCCCGCCGTCGCGGTCATGGGGGTCGCGGGCATCTTCCAGTCGGCGCTGAATGTGCCGCTGGGGCCATTGCTGCTGCGCATCACCCCGCGCGAGATGATCGGGCGCGTCGCCGCGACCATTAACCCCGTCACGGGCCTCGTCTCGATGCTGGGCACGGTGCTGGCGGGCTATCTGGCGAGCGAGGTGCTGGTCAACCTGCACGCGAACGCGCTGGGCATGACCTTTGGCCCCATCGATACCATCTTTACCGGCAGCGCGATCATCGCCATCCTCGGGTCGCTCTACAGCATCGCGCGGCTGGGCTTTCGCGATCCGGCCCCCCGCGTGCCGCCCGCCGCGCCGTTGCCCGTCGGGGCGGACGCCCCTGCGCTGACGACGGTGGGGGTGCCCGAGACGATCACGGCGGCGTGAATCTGGCTGCGCCTGGTGCCAGAACGCCAGTTCGCATGTGTGACTACCTTTTGCCACCCACAGCACCATCTTTGGCTGTGGGTGGCATTCTTATTCTCAAGAGCGACATGCTAGCGCACAAGGGAGGGCACACCATGAGACTGGGCAGCAGCATCATCAGCACGTCGGATAAAGAGCGGATGAAGCGTTTTTACCATGACATCTTGGGCGTTCCATTCAACGCGGCGGGCAAGCTAGAGAGCCAGGGCGTCATCATCCATCCCGCCTTCCATGACGCCATTCACCAGCCACCGATTGAGCCATATCGCGTCATGATGACTTTTGACGTTGAGGACGTCCACCTCGCCGCGAGCCGATTGCAAGCACAAGGCGTCATCTTCATGCGACAGTCAGAACAAAAATCATGGGGAGGATGGATCGCTACGTTCCTCGACCCCGATGGGAACTATCTGCAACTCTTGCAGCCCGCAGATAATGGGAGCGATAACGCGTGAGCCTCAGTCATCACGCATCTCGCCGACTTACCGCATCAGAACAGTGGGTCTGCTGGGAACGCCACCTGTCGATGCGGTACCTGCCGCAGGAGTCAGCCGCCAGAAACCGCCATCAGGACGCGAACGACCGAGCGCGGGTGTAGCATGGTGCTGAGCATGGCGCGTTCTCCATCGACATATACGTTGATGTGGGGACGTAGGGTCATGTGCGAGTTGCACAAACAGTTGGCAAGGCCCGCCCACCGCTGATCGAGCTTGGCGATCAGTTCCTGTACGGCCTGTGCGTCCAGTTCGACGCGCAGCGGCAGTCCCGGTACGAGGGCGGTGAGCGCGCGTGGCAGATGCACCTGTGCCATGTCAGGCCTCCACTAGCGCCGTTTCAACCGACAAAATGGGCGGTAAATTTGTGCAGATCTGCTGCCAACTCTCCCCCTCATCATGACTGCCAAATACTTGGCCCGTGCTAGTGCCCACATAGATGCCCACGGGGTCTAGGGTATCTACCGCCATCCCTTCACGCAGCACGCCTAAGTAGGCATGCTCCTCTGGTAATCCCCGTGTCAGCGGACCCCATGAATCGCCGCCATCAGTGCTGCGCCACACCACCATTCGCCCTTCTGGGACGTAACGGCCCTTATCGCCGCCATTGAGGGGGATCACATACAGGGTATTCGGATCGCGCGGGTGAAGTGCGAGCGGGAAGCCGAAATCCGATGGCAGGCCGGCGGTGATCTCTTGCCAATGCACGCCAGCATCATCGCTGCGATAGACGCCACAGTGATTTTGCTGGTAGAGTTGTGCGCCATCCGCTGTCAGCAGCAGTTTGTGAACGCACTGGCCAAACTCTGGATAGCGCTCGGGATGAAATTCGGCGCGCACACCCTGGTTCCGTGTTGCCCACGTCTGGCCGCCATCCGCTGTCGCGAAGGTTCCAACCGCCGAGATGCCCACCCACATGCGGTCAGGCTCGGTGGGATGCACGACGATGGAATGCAGACATAGCCCACCATAGCCAGGTTGCCACTGTGCACACGTGGGATGGTTGCGGAGTCCCTCAACATGGGTCCAGGTCAGCCCCTGATCGGTGCTGGCAAATAGCCCAGCGGGATCGGCACCGGCATAGATCACGTCTCGCGCCGGGGTGAGATGCCAAATGGTCGAGATTCCCGGCCCCGCCTCGCCATAGGTCAGGCCGATATTCGTATGCGACCACGTCTCCCCTACATTCTCGCTGCGCCAGATGCCGGGGCCAAACCACGGATTGCCCCCAGCCGCATAGAGAAGATGGGTGGCGTCGTCGTAGACCATGTGATAAATGGGCGACGCCTCGCAGAATGGACCCCGCAGGTGCCATTCCGTTCGTCCCTCGTTGCCTGTGAGCAGAAACGCGCCTTTCTTCGTCCCCAAGAGCACCAAGACTTGTGCTGTCATCCGTCTACTCCTTCAGCGAAATATCGCTTCTATCGCTCAGTCCACCACTGCGCCCATAGAACTTACGTACAATATAGCCAGGGAACGATCCATTTGTCAATAATGCTAGCTTATTTCGCTTAGGCATCCCATTTCACCAGTCACCAGGGAGAGCGTCCATCCCCGCTGTCCTTTCGGTTCAGCAAGGGGCCGCGAGCATCGTGTGGGCCGCGCTGGGGCCACCGTCAGGCCCCAGCGGCGGCTTCTTGCGCGATGGGCAACCCTCGCCCTGGTGCTGTCCGCCCCGCCTAGCGTGTGGCGGCGGGCATGGGCACCTGGCGGCCTGACGGGTCGGCCTCGTCGCGGCGGGCACCCTCGTGATATTCCGCGTCGGTGTTGACGCGCCAGGGATCGTACTGGGTGCCCAGGGCGATGTTGCGCGCCGCCAGCAGGGCCGTCATCATTGAATGGTCCTGGTTGTTGTAGTGGTGCATGCCATTGCGGCCCACCAGATGCAGATTCGGCAGGTGCGCTTCCAGGTAGTCGCGCACCACCGCGACGTGCTGCTTGTAGGTCGCGTCATAGACGGGGTAGGCCTTAGGCTGGCGCACCACCGTCCCCCCGGTGATGTCTTGCGGGCGGCACATCCCCAGCTTCACCAATTCTTCGCCGCCGAGCCGCACCAGATCCGCGTCGGCTTGCTCCCACAGGCCGTCGCCCGCGAAGCAGAAATATTCCAGCCCCAGGCAGGTCGTCTGCGGGTCGGGCACCATGGCGGGACTCCAATTCTTGAAGTTCTGGATGCGTCCGGCGATGATGCCAGGGTCATGTAGATAGATCCAATTATCGGGGAAGACCTCGGCCTGGTTCAGGATGAGCGCGATGGTGAGGAAGTCGCGGTAGCGCAACGACCGCGCGGCCTCGACCACCGCTGGCGGCAGGGCGGGGTCGCACATCTCGACCAGATTGCGCATCGGCAGGGTCGAGATGAAGTGGTTGCCCCGGATGGTGCGCTCCGCGCCCGTCGTGGCGTCGCGCGTGACTACCGCCGTCACGCGCCCGCCGCTGTGGCGCACGCGCACGATCTCTTGTCCTAGGTGCACCTGGCCGCCCCGCCCGCGAATCAGATCGCGCGTGCGGTCCCACATCTGCCCAGGGCCGTAGCGTGGGTAGCGGAATTCGTCGATCAGAGTCTTGATGACCTCGCCATCCTTGCCCTTTTGGCCGGGGAAGAGCGCGCCCTTGATCGCCTGAGTCAGGTTCAGCCCTTTGATGCGCTGCCCTGCCCAGTCCGCCGAAAGTTCCTTGGTGCTGATGCCCCAGACTTTCTCGGTGTATGTCTTGAAGAAGATCGAGAAGAGGCGCTCACCGAATTGGTTGCTGACCCAATCTTCGAGATTCTGCGGGTTCGCGACGGGGTGCAGCCGCGCGCCCGCGTAGCTGGCGAGGCAGCGCACCGTCTCGCCGATGCCCAGGTTGCGCAGCGCGTTCATCGCCTTGAGCGGATAGTCGAAGTATTTGCCGCGATAGAGGATGCGCGACAGGCGGGGCCGCTTCAGCAATTCGTCACCGAGGATCTCGGTCCACAGATCCTCGATCTCTTGGCTTTTGGAAAAGAAGCGGTGGCCGCCGATGTCGAAGCGATAGCCTTGATATTCCGCCGTGCGGCTGATGCCGCCGACATAGTGGGGGTCGGCTTCGAGCACCGTGACGGGGGTGGCATGGCGCGTCAGTTCATACGCGGCGGTGAGTCCCGCTGGCCCCGCGCCCAGTACCACGACGGGGGACCGCTCGCCCGAGGGCACCTGGGCGGCGGGGAAGGCGATGTCGGGGGCGAGTTGGTCGGCTCCCCGACCGGCGATGAGGGCATCCTGCTGGTTGAGCATGGTCTGTTGCATCCTTTCAACATCCGTACAGTACTAGCATAGGTACGCAAGCCAAACACCAACATTCGGCAATCGCTGGTTGAGTTTCACTCTCTATGGCACTGGATAGGAGGTTGCAAGATGTGCTAGATTGCGTCCATGTGAGACACCGAATGCCCACAGTGCCCGTGTGGCCGTGTTTGTATTTGTGATAATTTTCTTGACAATTACAAAATGCCATGTTATACTAGCAATGTAACAGCGTAATCTTCATAGGGGGAATGGGCAGCATGCCGATGACAAGGGAAGAATTTGTTGCAGTATTAGCGCCAGCACAATTGGGCTTTATCATCGAAAGCATCCAGTTGGGTCTAGCGGATTATACGAATCCGCTTAACTATAGTGCTACTGCGAAAATTGCTCATACTCCTAGTGTTCGGGCGCAGATCCGCAACGCCCATATTGTGTATCGCGCTAAAGAGTTGTTGAATGGACAAGATGGTGTTGGCATTGTTCCCAGAACTAGTGGGCAACGGCTCCTATTTTATGTCGCTGAGAATATCCGTTTATCTTTTAAGAAGCTGAATACCAATCTGCGTTCGCAAAACTATCCAACCAAACAGGCAATAGCATTCAATGCACAACAATGGCCCTCAGATCTCGATTATGCGGCACAGCCTACTAAGCCAGAGCAACTTCCATTATGGTCGCAAGATATCGTGCCACAACTCACGAATCTGATTGGTGGATATGTGTATAATCAAGCTGAAACAAGCTTTATCGCTTATGTCGTGTGCCCAGATGGTGAACGTAACGTATGGGACTGGCCGTTGACAACGCACGATATCATTGAACTTGCTCATGCTGAGAATATCGCCGAGACGGAAGCAGTAACAAAAATTCGCAGCCGACCGATCCGCATTCGCCCAGGCGCGTCAAACACGCGAAAGAAGTCAGGGTAAATGGCACAGCGTTACCAGCGTACCCACAATCAAACGATCAACCCCCAAATGATCGTACTTGCACGAGAATCACGGGGCCTCTCGCAAAAAGAGTTGGCTGCAAAGCTTGGCGTCCCACAAAGCCGTATTTCGATGATCGAGATGCAACTGCGCCCCATTTCTGATGATCTCATTGGCATGATCGCTAAAATTTTAGATTACCCACTCGCTTTCTTCTGGCAAGTGGGAGCAATTAATGGCATCGGTATCGCCGAGATATTTCATCGTAAGCGCCATGCCGTTCCCAAACGCACGCTTGATACTATCTACGCCCGTTGCGAAATTCGCTTCAAACATCTTAATGCGCTTCTCATTTCTGTTGATGTGGAAACGACAGTCAATACAATTGACGTGAACAATTTTCCCCAGGAGCCAAGAGAAATCGCGCAGATGGTGCGCGCAAGTTTACACATTCCTAGAGGGCCTATCATAGATGTAACCGATGTTCTTGAAAATGCCGGTATTATTGTCATTGCCTTTGATTTTGAGACGACACGAGTAGATGCTCTCAGTCGGTGGATTCCGCATATGCCTCCGATTATTTTCGTTAATACGCAATGTCCCAAGGATCGCCTTCGCTTCTCTTTAGCCCATGAATTAGGACACGTTGTCATGCATACTTCACCCAACCCTTATATGGAACAACAAGCGGATGATTTTGCGGCAGAGTTTTTGTTGCCTGAAAGAGAGGTGCGCTTAAATCTAGCAGCAGTTGATCTGGCTCAACTTGCGGTTCTCAAGCAGTATTGGAAGGTTTCGATGGCGGCGCTCTTGAAGCGGGCTGAGGATTTGGAAATCATCACGCCAAATAGGGTGCGTTATTTATGGGCACAAATGGCACGTCTTGGTTATAAAACGCGTGAACCAGTTGAGTTAGATATCAAGGGGGAAGAACCCAAACTGGTAAAGGAGATCATTGATGCGCATCTGAATGAGCTTGACTATACGATGCATGATCTCTTAGAGATTCTGCCCCTACATGAGAACGAGCTAAAGACTTACTATTGGGAAGAGTCACGGCGAAAACATCTGAAACTCGTAAAATAAACCATCACCAAGGATACGATAAGAGGAGGCAACGGCAAGTTGGCGCTGAAAGACGTCCTGGGGCGATTCGTGGCGATTGATGGCGTGCGGGCGCTGATCGTGGCCGGGCGTGATGGCCTGGTCATCGGCCAGACGGATCTGCCCCTGCCCGACGCGGAGGCGCTGGCGGCCTATGGTGCCCAGGCGCTCGGCGCGGCGGAGGGGCTGGGCAGCGAGACGCGCCGTACCGCGCTGGTCGGCCTGATCGTGGAATATGGCGACGCGCTGGTCAGCATAGACCCGCTCGGTGAGTTGGCCGTGACGGTAGCGCGGCTCGACACGGCGGCGGCGCTGGTGCCGCTGCGGCAAAATTTGCGGCAATGGCGCGGCGACCTCTTGGCAGCCCTCGACGCCATGTGAGATACTGCCCATTATGAATGAACCCACGAACCCCAACTCCGGCGCGTATGCCGCGTCGGGCGTCGAGATCGACGCGCTGAACCGCGCCAAACGGCTGATCGGTGAATCCGTCGCCAGCACGCGCCGCCCCGAGGTGCTCGCCGACATGGGGGCCTTTGGGGGCCTCTTTGCCCTCAGCCCGCTTGGCATGCGCGATCCCGTGCTCGTGACCTCCATCGATGGCGTCGGCACGAAGCTGAAGGTCGCCTTCGCGCTGAACCGGCATGGCTCGATCGGCGCGGATCTGGTGGCGCACTGCGTCAACGACATTCTCACCACGGGCGCGCGTCCGTTGATGTTCCTCGACTATCTGGCGCTGGGCGACCTCGCGCCCGAGACCATCGCGCTGATCGTCGCGGGAGTGGCCGAGGGTTGCGCGGCGGCGGGCTGCGCGCTCATCGGTGGCGAGACGGCGCAGATGCCTGGCTTTTACCCGACGGGCGAATATGATCTGGCGGGCACCATCATCGGCATTGTGGAGCGCGACGCCATCGTCACCGGCAAGACCGTTGCGGCGGGCGATGTGGTCATCGGCCTGCCCGCCGTGGGGCTGCACACGAATGGCTATGCGCTGGCACGCCAGGTCTTCGCGGCGGATGACTGGTCCGCCGTCGTCCCTGAACTGGGGATGAGCCTGGGCGACGCGCTGCTGCTGCCGCATTCGTCCTATCTGGCTCCGGTACGACGCGTGCTGGATGACCCGGCGCTGGCGGGGGTCGTGACGGGGATGGCGCACATCACGGGCGGCGGCTTGCTCGAAAACATCCCCCGCGTGCTGCCCGATGGCCTGGGGGCCGATCTGGATGCGACGCGCTGGGACGTGCTGCCGCTCTTCCGGCTGATACAGCGGCGCGGCGATGTCGCATGGGACGAGATGGCGCGCGTCTTTAACCTGGGCATCGGCTATACCCTGCTGGTGCGCCCCGCCCAGGCCAACGCCGTGCTGGACGCGCTGAATGACGGTGGCATGCTGGGCCGCACCATCGGCACGGTGGTGGCGCGGGCAGGCGAGCCGCGCGTGCGGGTGGAGGGTTTGCCGCGATGACCGACGCGCCACGCATCGGCGTCCTGGTGTCGGGACGCGGCACCAATCTCGCTGCCTTGATCGACGCCATTCGCGTGGGATCGCTCTTCGCGCGCATCGCGTTGGTGATTTCGAGCAAGGCTGATGTGCCCGCGCTCCGCATCGCCGGGGAGGCGGGCATCGCCACGCAGGTGATCGCGCCGCGCGCCTTCGCCTCGCGCGCCGAGGAGGGCGCGGCCATCGTGACAGCACTGCGGGCGGTCGGCGCGGAGGTGGTGGTGACGGCGGGCTACGCGCGCATCTTCGACGCGTGTGTGGTCGAGGCGTTTCGTTGGCGCATCATCAACATCCATCCCTCGCTGCTGCCAGCCTTCGCGGGCAGCATGGCACCGGGGCCACAGGCGGCGGCGCTGGCCTCGGGCGTCAAATTCACCGGCTGCACCACCCATTTCGTCACGGAGGCCACTGACGCGGGACCGATCATCGACCAGGCCGTCGTGCCGGTGCACGATGACGACACGGTCGAGACGCTGGCGGATCGCATCTTGGCTGCCGAGCATCGCTTGCTGCCCGCCAGCGTCGGTGCCGTGCTGGCCGATCAGGTCATCATCGATGGCCCGCGCACGCGCCGAAAGCTCGCCCATGCGCGCGATTGATGACCCGACCGCCGCCTATCTCGAGGTGCTGCGGCTGCTGCGAAGCTGGGGCGCGCTCCCCGAAAGCGACCTCAGCCGCATGACCGCGCACTGGATGCTCACCACCAACGACTTCCGCGAGATGGAAGAGCAAGGCTACGTCGACCTCACCTTCGCCGGGGATGAATACGTCGTCGCCATGTCGCTGCTCGGTCGCCTGTGGCTGGAACGCGAAGAGACGCCGCCCTAGATCTTTTTGCGACAAGACCAGAGACGCATCCCTAGCAATCTCATCACCGAGGAGCAGCCATGACCGCCCAGCAGACCGATACCACGACGCCGACCACCACGACCGCCCAACTTTTCACCCCCTACCCGATCAAATCGCTCACCTTGCGCAACCGCGTCATGGTGTCGCCAATGTGCCAATATAGCTCCGTCGATGGCTTCGCCGATGAGTGGCATTTGGTGCACCTGGGCGGCTTCGCGGTCGGCGGGGCGGCGGTCGTCATGACCGAGGCAACGGCGGTGGAGGCGCGTGGGCGCATCTCGCCGCAAGACCTGGGCATCTGGGATGACGCGCACATCGCCATGCTGGCGCGCATCACCGCATTCATCCGCGCGCAGGGGGCGTTGCCCGCGATCCAGTTGGCGCACGCGGGGCGCAAGGCCAGTACGCTGCGTCCGTGGTCGGGGCACGGGGTGGCCGATGTCGCCGCTGGTGGCTGGCCCGAGGCGGTCATCGGCCCCAGCGCGCTCGCCTTCGCCCCTACCTATCCCATGCCCCAGGCGATGACGCACGCGGACATCGCGGCGGTCATCGCGTCCTTTCGCCAGGCGGCACGGCGCAGCCTGGCGGCGGGCTTCGAGATCATCGAATTGCACGCCGCGCATGGCTACCTCTTCCATGAATTTTTGTCGCCAGCGGCGAATCAGCGCGACGATGCATACGGCGGTTCGCTGGCGAATCGTGCGCGTTTCCTGCTGGACGCGGTCGCCGCCGTGCGCGAGGAATGGCCCGCGACGCTGCCGATCTTCGTGCGGGTGAGCGCGACGGACTGGCTGCCATCGGGCCAGGGCTTCACGGTGGATGAGTGCGTGCAGGTGGCGGCGTGGCTGCGCGCGGCGGGCGTGGACCTGGTCGATGTTTCCAGCGGCGGGCTGGACGCACGACAGCAGGTGGAGGTCGGCCCTGGCTATCAGGTGCCCTTCGCCGCGCGGCTGCGCCACGAGGGCGGCATCCCCGTGGCGGCGGTCGGGATGATCACGGGTTCTGCTCAGGCCGAGGCCATCGTGCGAGACGGTCAGGCCGACCTCATCGCCCTGGCCCGCGAACTGCTGCGCGCTCCGCATTGGCCGCTGCGGGCGGCGCGCGAACTGGGTGCCGACATCACCTGGCCCGTGCAGTACGAGCGCGCCAAAGCGTAAACCACGCCGTCACCGTGGGGGCATCGTGCCCCAGTGGTGGTAAGCAACGATAGACACGTGAAAGGATGCTCCATCATGGATTGGCGACTGGAAGTCATCGTCGTCCCCGTCTCGGATGTGGACCGCGCGAAGCATTTTTATAGTGAGCAAGTCGGATTCGTCGTGGACGTGGATCGGACGATGAGCGATACCTTTCGGGTGGTGCAGATGACCCCGCCCGGCTCCGCATGCTCCGTCACCATCGGCATGTCTACCATGCCACCAGGGTCGATGCAAGGGCTGCAACTGGTCGTCAGCGACATCGAGGTCGCGCGGGCGGAACTGGTCGCGCGTGGCGTCGATGTCAGCACCATCAAACACTTCGATAACGGCGTCCAGGCCGATGGACCAGGCGGCGACTGGAACTCCTTCATCTTCTTCAGCGACCCTGACGGCAATAGCTGGGCCGTGCAGCAAGCCCCCAAGCGGGGCTGACGAGCCACCACGCGCGGGCGTTGGCAGCGCCGCCAAGGTGTGACGGCTCCCCGACCTGGGCGCATGCGTCCATCCTGTCTGTGACCATGAACCTTTTGCCCATCCATTCTCTTTGCCGCGCGGCGCAAGGGGGAGGGTGGGCATGTTCTTTGTGGCGTTTGTTGCCAGCCAACCAGATAGGGAGCCTCCGCAAAACACGATGTTACAAATAGCGCATTCGTGGATATTAGCTTATGGAGCGCGTGCTGTGTCTGCCACCCTGTATGGAATGAGGATGCCGAAAGATGACGGCTCAATCTCAGGCCGAGAGCTTTGAGAGTTTCTTTCGCCGCTATCAAGCCCAAGTTTCGGGGTACCTGTGGCGAATGACCTGCAATGAGCAAATCGTCCTCGATCTGTGCCAAGAAACGTTTTTCCGTGCATGGCAGCATTTTGAGCAGATTCGCACCTATCCGCACCCGGCGTCATGGCTATTTCGCGTCGCCACGAACCTTGCCTTGCAAGACATCCGGCGGCGGTCATCACCCGTCGGGGCAGCCACGCCCTTTGCTGATGACGAGCGCGACCCGGCGGCCAGCGACCCTGGTCGACGCGTCGCGGAAAGCGAACTGGTGCGCCAAACGCTGTTGGCCCTGCCCCCCAAACAGCGCGCCCTGCTGGTATTGCGCGAGGTGTATGACGTGCCCTTCGAAGAATTAGCGGAAATGATGGAGATGAGTGCATCGGCGACCCGCATGGCGCTCTCACGCGCACGCGAACAGTTTCGCCAGATCTATCGCCGAAAGGATGGTGGGAAAGATGCATGACCTCGTGCGCCATTGCACCCAAAACATGTCCGTCGATGCGCTCTCGGGCTGGCGCGATGACACGTTAGGGCCAGAGGTGGCTGAGCGGGTGGCCACCCATTTGCCGACCTGTCGCGCGTGCCAGGCCTATCTCCACGAATATGAGCAAGATGCGTTACGGTTGCGGCGTTTCACCCCACCGTCGCTGCAAGCGGAAGCGTGGCAGTTGATCGAAAGGCGAATGCGGCAACCACCGGCACCGCCTCCCCGCTTACGCGTGATCTTCACGCGGTGGAGCGTGCCGTTTGTCGTCCTGACGCTGATCGTGCTCTTTGCCCTGCTGCTCAATAATGGCGGGCGGCGACCGAGCCCGGTGACGCAGGTTCCCACCACAACCGTCGCTCATGGCACGCCCAATGGTGCGCCAACGGGTACCCCAAATGCCCGGCAAGGGTGGACCGACATCCCCGCGCTGAGTTTTGGCAAGTCGGTCGCCTTTGCGGCGAGCGATCCCCAAACGGGGTATGTCTGCGGCAATAATCCGGCGGCGGGTGCGACCGCGTCGTTGCAGATCGCGGCGACCCATGATGGCGGACGAACCTGGGGACAGCCGCTCACGAGCGGCATTGCCAACCAGGCTGCCTGTCGGCTAGCGGTGAATCCCAGCGATCCTCAAGAGGTAGCGATGAATGTCTCGGCATGTTGGGAAGGATGCAGCGGCAGCGGTCAATATGGCCCAGATCTGTATCGCTCTTTCGATGGCGGGCGGACCTGGCAACCATCGACCTTCCCCACGAGCGGTGGCAATGTGGGGATCAGTGCGCCAGTCTGGGCGAAAGGCGCGATGTTCGTGTATACGACGACAACGGGCGCGAACTCCGTCGTGCCCTTTCAGCGCGGGGCACACTCGGTCGCGGTCAGCCTCAACAACGGCCCGCTGGGCTGGGTCAACGATGCCACGATGTTCGCGGGCATGAGCGATCTCTCGGTCGAGATCACGAATGCGTTTACCTACAATGGCGCGTATTTCGTGCAGGTGAATGGCGCGACCTTCAAGACCACGGATTATGGTGCCACCTGGTCGCGGCTGGCCTCCGTCGACACGATCGTCATCACCGCTGTCGCCGCCGATGGCAGCACGCTCCTGGGCCAGCATACCGCCGACCACCAATACATCCGTTCGGTCGATGGCGGGGTCAGCTGGACGCCATTCGCTGTGCCACCAAATACCACGCGCATCGTCACGACACCGAATGGCACGTACTATGTCTGGCAGGACGATGCGTCCGCGACGACGCCAAAGACCATTTATCGGCAGACCCCCGGCGGTACCACCTGGACGCCCGTCGCGGTGATCGATCCGTTGCAACGCCCGACCCTGACCTGGGCGGTCGTGTCGTGGGATGCCCATGGTCAACCACAGCACCTGTGGGCGACGGAGGCGACGGAGGCGACGAGTGCCGTCTCGGTCGCGTCGTCGCATATTCCCGCGAGTGCGAGTGGCTATCTGCCGGGCATCGCTCAGCACGCGCCCTGATCCAGGGCATGCCAGGTAAGGATACATCCCGTTATCATCATCGTCTTGGTCGCTTCCACACGACCCAGATATCCACACCAGAAAGTGACAGTGCAAGATGGTCAATGATCCCTTTGGTCTGCGCCGCAAGCTGCGGCATCTCTCCGCCATCGCGTTGACCCTGGTGGGTGCGCTCATCATCAGTGGATGCAACCGTGCCAGTACGGCGGTCGGTTCGACGGCGACACCGACACCGACGGCGACGTTTGCGCCGACATTGCCCCCCAACAGCCAGGTGGTATACACACTCATCCCCAACAGCCAGGCTTCACCGACGAATCCAGCATTCTATCTGTTGAATGCTTACGATGGCGCGAATGGACACCTGCGCTTTTCGCACGCGGTAACGGGGGCCATTGGCAACCTCGTTGCCATGCAGCATTTCCTGGTGATTCCGGCGCTCTTAGCCTCCGTTGACCCCAAGACGAAGGCCTCTGGTTTCTTCCTGCTGAGCTACGATGCCAGCGGCAACCAGGTGCGGCAGATCCCCCTCGGCGCGTTTGTGCCACCACAACTCTTGGCGGCGAATGACACCCTTTACGTGGCGAGCCTCTCGCAAGGTGTCGATATCACGGCACAGTTCAGCGCCTTTGATGCCGCCACAGGAGCGCGGCTCTGGCAGAAGCCGATTGCCAACGCGACGGGGCTAGAGACCTTCACCATTGTCGGCCAGGAACTCGTTGGCAATGTGCACACGCAAACAGGTTCCTTGCTCACGGCTATCGACCGAGCGAGTGGCGCACAGATCTGGCAGGCGACCACCAATAGCAGCGACAACACCAATGTCGTCGCTGGCGGCGATGTGGTCTATGCCGTTCAATACGCTCCCTCGTCGAATCCCACGCAAAAAGTGAGTCACGCGCTCGTCGCCCTCGCCGCCACGACTGGCACGCCACGCTGGAGCAAGCTCTTCACCCCTGGTGCCGCACCAGGCGCGGCTACCCAGGTGCAGATCATCGCCGCTGACCAGCGGGCGGTCTATTGCGAGATCAGCAGCGGCACGAGTGGCACGAACACGACGACGATGCTCACCGCCTTCGCCGCCAGCGATGGGCATCAGCTTTGGGGCGTCACAGAGACGGCATCGCTGGGCATCAGCGGCAATGGCCTGGCAGCGCCAGTCACGCAAGGCACCCTCTATGGCACGGCACTCGGCCAAGCGGCTAGCTCCATCGGGACGACACCGCTCTATGTGTTGCTGGCGGTGAATGTGCTGACTGGCGCGACGCGCTGGCACACCCCGCTCGCCACCGCCCCTACGACCCCACTCATCGGCGCGGGCACACGGCTCTTTGTCGCGCTGGCCGGGCCACCATCAACGAGCGCCGCGAGTGGTCAAGGGAATGCGACCATCGCGGCGTTCGATGCTGCCACGGGGTCACCCCTCTGGCAGGTGCCAGCGCCTATCTCATCGCTCAACCAACTGGTGACATTGTAGCCCGTGCTAGATGGGCAAAATCTGGGGCAGGCGCAGGGCCAGCCGCCAGTCGCCATTGATGCGCAGACGGCGGTTCAGCACGGCGCGCTGCTGGTTGAGCCGCCCGCCCGCGACGCGAAACCAATCCGCTGCCGTGCAGCGCAGGGTGAGGGTCGGCTCGTCGGCCAGGCCATCCGCGACATAGGGGCGGCCCGACTCGCCCAGGACGAGATAGCGCGGCTCCGCGCCCTCAAAGATCCACTGGATCGTCGCTTGCACGCCGCCCTGCTTGGGGTACGTCCAGCGTGCGATATCTTGCATGCTGGCAAAGATCGCGGCCATGCCGACCTCGCTGACGTGTGGCTCGCTCAGCGTGCCGATGACGCCGCCCTCCACCAGGGCGATGGCTCGTGCTGCCTGCGTGGTGGGCAACGTGGTGATGCCTAGCTTCACGAAGCCCAGCACCTCGCCCGGCTCGATGCCCGCGCGCCGCAGCTTCGTCTCGACGGAGCGCAACCCAAAGGCGAAGACCTCTTGCGGGGTGTAGCCCAGGTCGTTCAGGTAGTCCCATTGCAAGTTGGGCGGGGTGAAGGTGCCGGCTGCCCAGGGCAGCACGCGATTCAGCATCTCGATG
>JBBQSR010000003.1:0-29251 GCA_038234855.1 Ktedonobacterales bacterium
CGACCTCAACCAAAACATCGTCCTCAACTACATCGCGATGCACGGCCCTGTTTCGCGCACCGAGGTCGCCCAGGAAAGTGGTCTGCCCGCTGCGACGGTGACGCGCATCACCCGTCGCTTCATCGATGCCCAGATCGTGTCGGAGGTCATGTCAGAAGCCTCGAATGGCGGACGCCCCCCGCTGCTGCTGAGCTTTAATCCGGGTGTCGGACATGTCGTGGGCGTGAAGCTACGTGAGGACAGCCTCACCCTCGCGCTCTGCGACCTCAATGGCGCGGTCAGCCAAGCACAGGACATGCCCTTCAGCAGTGAGGGGGAACCGTATCAAGCCATCGCCAGCATCGCGGCGGCCATCGAGCAGTTCCTGCGCGACCAACGGGTGCCGATGCAGCGGGTGCTGGGGGTCGGGGTCGGCCTCTCGGGTCTGATCGACTCGGCGCGCGGCGTGTGCCGCTATTCGGCCATCTTAGGCTGGCGCGATGTCGATATCGGTCCGGCGCTGGAATATAAGCTACGTGTTCCGGTGCGGGTCGATAACGATGTCAATACCCTGGCGGTCGCCGAGCGCCTCTTTGGTGCCGGACGTGAAGGAGCCGATTTCGTCATCATCACTATCGGGCGCGGCATCGGCCTGGGCCTGGTGTTGAAAGGAGAAATCTTTCGGGGGTACTCAGGTGGTGCTGGTGAGTTTGGCCACATCACCATGGATATGTCCCCTGATGCTCCGCGCTGTAACTGCGGCAAACGCGGGTGTCTCGAAGCCATCGCTTCCGATTATGGCATCTTGCAGGCCGCCTTTGGGCCTGACCATGGCTATCACGTCGAGGACGCGATGAATGACCTCATCGCTCGTGTTGCCGATGATGCCAGCATCGCGGCCCTCTTTGCCCACGCGGGCCGCACCTTGGGGGTGGCGATTGCCAACCTCATCAACATCTTTGACCCCAAGCATGTGATCGTTTCCGGCGAAGGCGTGCGGGCTGGCACCGCCTTGCTAGAGCCGATGCGCGCGACGATTCCTCAACACACTTTTGGGCGCGCGGACGCCGAGATCCCGTTGGATGTACGACCCAGCAACGAACAAGATTGGGCGCGTGGCGCAGCCACCTTGATCCTCCGTGAAGTGTTTCAACCCCCTATCTACGCTTCGCAGGATGCCCTGATCATGGAAAATTTGTTGCTGCTCGCCCAACAACGGGGGAAACGGGTACCGCGTTAGGTTGCACTACGCGCGGCTGGCACCAAAGGAGGTGATTTGTCGCACGGTGGGGTAAGGTTTCCCCGCCCGATACCCGCTGGTATCTTTGGCGACATGGATGTAGCGGCCTTGAACTGATCGATGTTGCTCAACGAAAGGACAGGAACACACCATGGCATCCACGCTTTCACGCCGTCAACTCTTCGCCAATGCAGGCAAGACCGCCATCACCGCCAGTGTCGCCTCCGTCGCCCTCAGCGAATTTCTGGCGGCCTGTGGGACCAGTTCGGCGACGGCAGAGACGGGCACCGTCACCTTTTGGCACACCTATGATGTGCAAGGGATCGAAAATCAGACGCTGCTCTCGAAGGTCATCCCCGCCTTCAATAAGAAGTATCCCAAGATCACCATCAAGGCCCAGCAAATCCCTTATCAAAGCATGCTGCAAAAGGTTACGGCATCCATCGCTGGGGGGAATGGCCCCGATGTCTTCCGTTCGGATATCATTTGGATGCCCCAGCTCGCCAAGATCGGCGCGTTGATGAAGCTGGATGATGTCGTGGCGCAACGGGGCAGCGAGTTTTACGCTGGGCCGCTGGCGACGTGCGCCTATCAGGGTCACTACTACGGGTTGCCGCTGGATACCAACACTAAGGTCGTCATCTACAACAAGACGCTGTTCAGCCGCGCGGGCATCAGCGCACCCCCCAAGACGACTGATGACTTCAAGGCCGCCGCCCAAAAGATCGCGGCACTCGGTGGCAACGTCTTTGGCTATGCCGAGGGGGGCCTGGATGCGTGGAACATCCTCCCGTGGATCTGGACGTTTGGCGGAGCGGTGACGGATGATGCCTACAAGACCGCGACGGGCTACATCAACGGTCCGCAGAGCGTCGCGGCCATCCAGTTCCTGCTGGACATGCTCGGTGCCAAGCAGCTCTCGCCCTCGTTGTTGGGGGGCAGCAGCCTCGGCACGGCAGATGCGCTGGGCCAGAATCTGGCGGGCATGATCATCGACGGCCCCTGGGTACCCCCCGAATTGCAGAAGCAATATGGCAGCGCGCAATATGACTTCGCGGCCATGCCCGCTGGGCCGGGTGGCTCGATCAACGTCGTTGGCGGCGAAGACATCGCCATCCTTGCCAACACGCAGAATAAGGCCGCCGCGATGACCTGGCTGACCTACATGACCTCCGATGAGGCGCAGCGGCTAATGGGCGCGACCGGCCAGGTGCCGACGCTGAAGGCCGCTAGCAGCGATCCGAGCTATCCGGCCTATTTCTCGTACTATAATAGTCAATTGGCGACGTCCAAACCGCGCCCGGTGACGCCCAACTATACCCAGATCGATACCGCCCTGACCGATGCCTTTACGAAGGCACTCCAGAAAAAGACATCGGTTCAGGCGGCCCTCGATGAAGCAGCGAGTGCCATCAACGCGCTGCTGTAGTCACGCGGGGACCTCCGTGCTCGCCGTTGCGCCACGGGGGTCCCTCTCTGAAAGGACAATGGTAGGTCTATGCGCGTCTCACTCGCCACGAATACCACATCGCCCCAGTCACAGCAGCGCCGCTGGTGGCTGAGCGTCCGCCGCTACCTGCCGATCTATCTGCTGATTTTCCCTGGCATGGCGCTGTTTCTCGTGTGGACGATGTTTCCCTTGATCTATGCCTTTGTGATGAGCTTCTTTCAATGGAACCCCAATCCCGTGGCAACCAGCCCATTTAGCGGGTTGGCGAACTATACGCGCGCCTTACACGACCCGATTTTTTATCAGGCGCTGCGCAATACCTTCCTCTATACCATCATCACGGTCGTCGGCCAAATGGCGGCGGGGCTGGGCGTCGCCGTCTTGCTGAACACAAAGATGGTGGGGCGCAGTGTCTTTCGCATCTTTTTTTATTTACCCGTTGTCTGTTCATGGGTGGTGGTCTCGATCATCTTCTCGTACATTTTCAGCACGGGGGGGCTGGTCGATTATATTTTTGGTACGGTTTTGCATCTAATTTCGCCCCAACAAAACTGGCTGGGGGATACGGCGCTAGCGTTGCCGACGCTCATGCTCTTGGGCATCTGGAAGGGCATCGGCTGGAATATGGTGATCTTCTTGGCCGGTTTGCAGGGCATCCCCACTGAGATCAACGAGGCGGCGCGGGTCGACGGCGCGAGCCGCTGGCAAATCTTTACGCGCATCACCTTGCCGCTACTGCGCCCGACCATCAGTTTCGCTTCGGTGATCTTGACCATTGGCGCGTTTGGCACCTTCATCCCCATGTTCATCCTGACCAAAGGGGGGCCCTTGCATAGCACGGAAACATTGCTCACCTATGCGTATACGAATGCGTTTTCGTCCTTTGACTTTGGCTATGGTGCCGCGCTGACCTATCTCTTTGCCGCGTTCATATTCGTGCTGGCGCTCATCCAGATCCGCGTCACCCGCGCACGCACCCAGTACTGAGAGAGGACCCTTGCCATGACGACCCCCACCCCACGTGACCCTTCGCCAAAGGCGGCGCAGATGGTACGCACCACGCTCACGTATCTGCTGCTCAGCGCTGGCGCGGTCATCATGATCGTGCCCTTGCTGATGATGCTGAGCACCGCGCTGATGCCCAATCAATATGCCCTGCACACGCCACCGCTCATCATCCCGCTGCACCCGACGCTGGCCAATTTCGCCGCTGCCTGGGGCCAAAACAACTTCGCGCAGGCGTTCATCAATAGCGTCGTGGTGGCGGTGAGTTCGACCTTCCTGACGATTTTGCTGGGGGCGATGCTGGCCTTTGCCTTCGCGCGCTACCGCTTTCCGGGGCGTAATGTGCTCTTTTATGGCATGCTCGCCACGATGTCGGTGCCAACGATTGTGCTGCTGATCCCCCAGTTCGTCCTGGCCAGTCGCCTGCACGTCACCGATAGCCTGTGGGGTCTGGTGCTGGTGTACGCGGCGGGGATGGCCTTTACGGTCTATTTGCTCAAGGGGTTCTTTGAGGATCTGCCCCAGGAACTCTTTGACGCGGCGGCCATCGACGGCGCGGGGGTGTGGCTGAGCTTCTTTTGCATCGCGCTGCCGCTGGCACGCCCCGCGCTGGCGGCGGCGACTATCTTCGCCTTTAGCACGAATTGGGACGAGTTTACCTGGGCCATCACCTCGCTCAATGACGAAAAGAAATATACGCTGCCTGTCGCCGTCCAGCAATTTTTCAGCACGCACGCGACGAACTGGGGGATCGTCTTCGCGGCGACCACCCTCGCCATCATTCCCACGGTCGTCGTCTTCTTGATCTTTCAACGCTACTTTGTCAGCGGCATCAGCGCGGGAGCGGTCAAGGGCTGACACCTGCATCTCACGAAGGGGCGGCACACTGTATGCAACCGATAATCTCCCTGGATCTGTGGCCCGACAAAGCGACATATCAGCCCGGCGAGGGGGCCGTCATCCAGGTGATGGCGCAGCACGAGGGCACCGACCCGCTGCCAGCGCACCTGACTATTCAGTTGGTCGATCTGACGCGGACCATCCACGAATACCAGGAAACGATCAGCCTACTACCCGGTGCGTCGCACTACGCCGTGCCCCTCGCGCTGCCGCTGGCGACGCTACGGGGCTATGGCGTCGAGGCGACCATCACCGACGCGCAGGGGGTGTCGCTGGCGACCGCTAGCACCGCGCTCGATGTCTTGCGCGACTGGACGCAAGCCCCGCGATACGGCTTCCTAGCGGATTTCGCGCCCGATGATGGGGCACACGCCACCGAGGCCGTCGCGCAGCTCAACCGCTACCACATCAATCTGGCGCAGTTCTATGATTGGATGTGGCGGCACTACGCCCTGATGCCGCCGACGCCCACCTTCACCGAGGCGCTGGGCCGCACCCTCTCGCTTGACGTCGTGCGGGCCAAGGTCACCGCGTGCCACGCGCACAACATCGCCACCATGGGCTATGCCGCCGTCTATGGCGCGGAGCCAGAGTATGCCGACGCTCACCCAGCGGAGGTGCTCTATGACGGAGCGGGGCAGCCGCACAGCCTGGAAGGGCTTTTCACTATCATGAACATCCATCGCGGCAACCCCTGGCGCGACCGCATCTTGGGTGAGATGACGCGAGCCGTGGCGGAGGTGCCCTTCGATGGGCTGCACCTCGACCAATATGGCTTCCCCACCCAGGATGTGTATGGTCCGGCACCGGAGCGGCAGCCCTATGACCTGGCAGAGGATTTTCCTCCTTTCATTGATGACGCGCGGGTGGCCATCCAGCAGCCGGGGCCGGTGAAGCGCGTCATCTTCAACGCCGTGCGTAACTGGCCCATCGACGCCGTGGCCGCGACCACGCAAGATGCCATCTACATCGAGGCATGGCCGCCCTACGAAACCTTCACCGATCTGCAAGGGCTGATCACCCATGCCCAAAGCCTGTCCGCGCAGAAACAGGTCATCATCGCGGCGTATATGAAGCCTCTGCGCACCTGCCTGCCCGCAGACTTTGACCAAGCGCTGGCCGCTACCCGCCTGACCAGCGCGACCATTTGGGCGAATGGTGGCTTTCACCTGCTGCTGGGGGAAACGAACGCGGCACTGCAAGATGCATATTATCCCGACTACGTGACGCTCCCACCCGACGCGGTGGGGGTGCTGCGCAGCTATGCGGATTTCGTCGTGCGCTACGAGGCCGTCCTCAGTGATCGCCGCTTGCATGCGCACCCCGTCGCAGGTAACCTCATCGTGCAGGGCATGCCCGCCGTCGCCAGCGCCGAACCCGGCAGGGTGTGGTGCATCGCTCGTTCGATGCCAGGGTACTTCACCGTGAGCCTCCTCAACTTGACCGGGGCGGCGCACGCCCGCTGGAACGAGCCGACCGCGTCCCCCCCGCCCCAGACGGACCTCACCCTGCGGCTCCATCTGGTGGATGCGGCCCCCATCACGCAGGTCTTTACGGCCAGCCCAGATGATGATGGGCATGCCACCACGCTGCCGTTTACCCTTCACAAAGAGGGGGATACGTGCTGGCTGGAACTTACCTTGCCTCGCCTTATCTATTGGCAACTGCTGGTCATCGTGACCGCACCCTAGCCGCGTTAGCCCACTAGTGTCGTCTCACCCACCACCGCAAAGGAGTCCTCGTTCATGTCCGATGCCACCCTTCCCGTCGCTGCCGCAACCTGGCAAATCGCTCATGCGCAGGGCACCTTGACCTGGACCTTGCTCACCCCGGAGATCGTGCGGGTGGCCTTTACCCCACTCGATGCCCCAGCGCATCGCACGTGGTCGGTGCTGCCAGGCAGCGACGCGCGCCGCACGACCGATTATGCCGTCGTGCCGACCCAGCAGGGGGTGCAGGTACGCACGACGGCGCTCACATTGACTCTTGATCACCAAAACGGGAGCTTTTCGGTGGGTGATGCCGCTGGTACGCCGCTGTGTGACACAGTGCGCCTTGCCAGTGGCACCGAGCGCACGTGGACGATGCGGCTGGCTGAGGACGCCGCCTTCTTGGGCGGCGGCGAACGCACTGGGTCGCTTAACCGTCGGGGCCGCACCCTCACCTTTTGGGTGCAAGATGCCCTGCCCAACTATGATGCGCACACCGACGCCATGTACCAAGCGATCCCCTTTTTGCTGCATCTGACCGGGGGCCGGGTAGGGGGCATCTTTTTCGATAGCTCTTGGCGGGCGCAGGCAGACATCGGGCAGACCGTCGCCGATACCTTTAGCTATCAGACGACGGGACCGGATCTCGTCGCGTATATCTGCGCGGGGCCGACGATGACTGACGCGCTGCGCCAATATGCAAGCATTACTGGCCTGATGCCGCCGCTGCCCCGCTGGGCGCTCGGCTACCAACAATCGCGCTGGAACTACGGGTCCGACGCCGAGGTGCGCGCCATCGCCGCGCGTTTCCGCGCTGAGGAGATTCCCTGTGATGCGATCCATCTCGACATCGGCTATATGGATGGCTATCGGTCCTTCACCTGGGACCGTGACCGCTTTCCCGATCCATCTGGTCTGGTGGCCGACTTACGCGCGCAAGGCTTTGAGGTGGTTACGGTCATCGACCCTGGCCTCAAAGTCGACCCTGCTTATACCGTCTCTGCCGAGGCGCGGGAACGCGGATACTTGATTCGTGATGCTGATGCGCAGCCCTTCGAAGGGTGGGTGTGGCCGGGGCGCAGCGTCTGGCCCGACTTTGCGCGCGACGAGGTGCGCGCGTGGTGGGGCACGCAGCATCGCGGTCTGGTGGAAGCCGGTGTCGCGGGCATCTGGATCGACATGAATGAGCCGACCCAGGCGGATATGTGGGCACCGCCCGATGTGACGATTCCCCATGGCACCTCGCTGCCCCTCACCGCCCAGCATGGCCCCGAAAGCGCACCGATCACTCATGCGGAGTTTCACAACGCCTATGGTCTCGCCATGGCACAGACGACCCGTGCCGCCCTTTAGCATCTGCGCCCCGACCAACGCCCCTTTGTTTTGACCCGCGCGGCCTTCGCTGGTTCACAACGGTACGCCATCGCGTGGAATGGCGATACCACCAGCTCGTGGGAACATCTGCGCCTGACGATTCCGTTGAACCTAGGGATGGGCCTGTCTGGCATGCCCGTGACGGGCTGCGACATCGGTGGATTTTGGGAAGATACGACCCCCGAATTATTGGTGCGCTTCACGCAATTGGGGGCGTTACTGCCCTTTTGCCGTAACCACAGCGCGTTGGGTACCGTCCACCAAGAACCGTGGAGTTTTGGAGAACCCCATACCAGCCTATGTCGCAGCGCGATTGGCTGGCGCTATCGGCTGCTGCCTTATCTCATCTCATTGGCGCACGCAGCGAGTACGCTCGGCCTCCCTGTCATGCGTCCACTGTGTTGGCTTGACCCCACTGATGCGACCCTCGTCGCCTGTGACCACCAATTTTTGCTTGGCGATGCCGTGTTGGTCGCCCCGGTCCTGACAGAGGGCGCAACGCACCATCAGGTACAGTTGCCGCCAGGAGAATGGTTTGATATGGAAAACGATGAGGTGCATTCCGGGCCAACGATCGCTGATTTCTCGGTCACCCTGGCCAGCATGCCCCTCTTCGCGCGGTCGGGGACCATCATTCCCCAAGCAGCCATCTTGTCGTCCACTGGGGAAATTCCACGGGAACCGCTGACCTTGCACGTTTACCTGACGCATCCTGGCCAAGTGGCGACCCTGACGTGGTGGGATGATGACGATACCCCCGATACGCTTCAAGAAAAACGTTTCATGCAGTACCAGATAACAGCGACCTGGCAAGGCGCGGAGATCGTGGTGCGAGGCGAGCATCTCGACGGGCAGATGCCGTGGCGCTATCCAGGGATGCGGATACAACTGCATCTCCCCGCGCACGTTGCCCCACAGCTCCCCCTATTCACCAATGCAAATGGCCCATTCACACTACACTGGCATGCGGTGTAGATTGCGGCTGTCAAGTGGCTCTTGGTCACGTTGGGTAGAGGTCCCTTGCACGCCGCATCCGCGCTGGTGTGACCCTGATCCAATTTTATGTAGAAGTGAACTTGCCATTTTCTACGTCAGGCGGGTACACGGTTGGCACGTTTGCACGCCTGATGCGAGGCCGCGTTGCAACAGTATTTACTATCCGTGACAGCACCCAGCAACACCCAATAAAGGAGTGCGCATTTCAAGGAGACACCCGTGGCCATGAGCTGCGGCGAAGTAGCGGAAACGTTGGATTTCCAGGCCGAAATTACCCAATTGCTCGATCTCATTATTCATTCCCTGTATAGCACCAAACACATCTTCCTGCGCGAACTCATCTCACGTCACCCGCCGACAAGAAATTATGATTCGGCGCTGGATCGCCGTCGGCGACCTGCCTGTACGGCGGCAACGGATGGGGATCAATAAGCGTTCGCGTCATGTGCGTGCTAGTGACCTCGCGAAACTCACCCAAACATTGACCCGAAGGCGGCCATCACCGGAAATGTCGGGAACCCCGATCTGGCCAGCATCCCCGCCCAACAGGCAGAACTGCTGACGACTCAACATGATTTGATGCAGCGTCTCACCCAGAACGAGGAGACGTTGGCGGAACTCGTGCTACGCCGCAAGGCGGATCGACGTCAACAAACAACACTCCTGCAAGATGCCATCAGTGGTCTTCAACAAGATGCATTAGCACAGTTTGCCACTTTACAGCAGGATGTGGGTGTCTATTCTCAGCAGATGGAAAATGCGCTCTCTACCCAGAATGCAACGTTGCACCAAGCGTTCCAGAATCTGACGCCTACTGGCGCAGGAAACGTTGGCCCGTCAAGCGGAGTACGAGCACCTGACCAGTATGCTCATCACGCAGTCCGCCGCCCTGGGGCAGGTGGAGACGCTGAGTCAACGCTTACAGGAACAGGCTGAGCAAGAGCGACGCCTGTGGCAACAGCGTCTGCAAGCACCACCACCAAGAGGCGCTAGACCACCTGCGCACGCAGATGGTGGAGGAGTTTGAGGCTCACTTAGCGGACGTAACGCAGGAATGGCAGGGCCGTTTCACCAGGATGCAGGGACAGCACATTTCCCTTTCTGCCCAATTCCAGTATGAGCAGCAGCAAAGCAGGCTTTTGGCAGACCAAGTCAGGTGTCGGAAGTTTCGTCGGCGCGCGACGCGGTATTCCCCAAATCTTTAACAATCGGGGCAATAGCTCGCGTTTTTGGGGTTAAACGTTGTCAAATTGGTCGTTCTACTAGCAATAGAATTGTTAGCGTTTTAAAACGCACGTTGGGACCTAATAGGCCACTCACTCCTCTCAGAGTAAGCGTTCCAGTATGTCGGTTCAGGTCGAAATTGAGAAGGCCGCGGGAGGCACCACAGTCTGTTTCATATACTTTGACGCATTTCAGTTATGCAGGACGCTGTTTCACTTTCTCTGGCGCATTTCGCAATCTGTGACGCCCTACATCGTCCGCAACCATGCCCGACGCCCTCGACGACCTCATTAATCGCTGGATAACCAGTAAGTACGCTAAATCAAATAGTGTCCGAACCCGTGACAGTTATCTCGAAACTATTCAACGCTTCCGTACTTTCCTTCGAGAACACGACTACGATCTTGGGAGTAGTGGGGATAACATTGTCCCGTTTCTTGAGATATGGGTGGGGGCGGTCCATAAACCAGGTATGAAACAGGTGTCGCCCACCACGCGGAATCTGCGTCGCGCGATCCTCTCCAGTTTTTATCGCTTTGCCATCCTCCAAGGCGTCCTCGACCGCAATCCTCTCGAACGCATCGAACGAGCCACGGCCAGTGAGCCGCGTCGCGCGCGTCCGCTGGCGGATGGCGTCGTGGAACGCCGCTTAGCGGCGATTGATCGCGGTACTGCGCTCGGCTCCCGTGACTTTGCCCTGATCGTCGTCGCCGTCACGACGGGACGCCGTGCGGGCGAACTCGCCGCGATGCGTCTGGGTCACTTGACTCCGACGGATGAAGGCATTCTGATCCGCTGGCCGCGCCTCAAAGGTGGTAAGACCGATGAAACCCTGCTGGACTATCCAATTGCCCATGACTTGCTCGCTCATCTCATCAACCAGGATGGCGCCCAGTGGACCCAGATGCCCTCGAATTCCCCCCTTTGGACGGTCCAAAGCTTTCATGGCCAGGGGCAGCCACTGGGCTACAAATGGATTCAGGAGGTGTACCGGAAGCATCTAGGCGTGACCACCGTGCATTCCACCCGCCATACTTTTGCGCTGGCCCTCAAGAAACTGGGGGTGCCCCTGACCGATATCCAGCGGTTGTTGAAGCATAGCTCTCTGGCGGTCACGCAACGCTACATCGAGCATGACTTGCCTTCCCCGGTCAATCCGTATAGTGCCCAACTCCGTACCCTGTTTGGGTTGGCCGATCTTGGCCCAGCCGAACCGGAAGACGACGAGCGCTGATCGCAGGTAGGGTGCATCGTCGGTGGACACCGACACTCCCCGCTGCAAGCCGGTTGCGTGACAGAAGTCAGGCTTACAAATGGGTATCATGTAATCAAGGGAGCCGCTTTTCGTGTGAAGAGCATCACCGCCACCGTCAGCGGCCGATGAATCGGGGGGATTGACCATATGGGAAAACTCGGTCTAGCTTATGTTGACAGCGCTGCGGCTAAGTCATTGCCCCAATTGTGGCGGCGTAGTGAATACCGACTCCTTGGTACGTCGCTGGGGCGAAACTCGCTTTTCCCCCCCTTTGCTCGCTATTACCATTTCACTATCTTTGGCGCATTTCATCTTCTCTGACGCTCTATAACCGCCCGTCCCCTCCGTTTACCATTCCCTGTACACCCTCTGATTTCCCAGTTCGTCAATAGTATCATGATCACGTTAGCTATATATCAATTCGAATATTAAATGATATATGAGAATGATATGTAACTGCACTTTCATCATTGACCAAATATTGATCATGTACATAGTCTATTAACATTTTTACGAATCGGTCGATGCCTTTGTATCGTAATATGTCCATAGGGACAGTTGATAAATAATGGGCGAGTTGATGTCGGCGAACTGGATCGCGCGCGACGGTCGCCAATGATGCCTGATACGTATGAATGGTGAAAAGGATGGCTCCGGTTGCGGGAAGGCGTGTCAGTGTTTGCCGCTCGACGCGTAGCATGCCTCGCTCACCAATGGTCGTGGGCGTCAGGCGCTGGGCAGCCTGGGCATTTTCCGCGAAGAATTGGGGGGCTAAGTTTAAGCGATCCAGCGGCAATATCGACCAATTGAGACGCCATACCGGTCGCTGCGGCTTCATTCGCTCAAAAAGCAGCTGCGTCGAGTGACCAATGTGTTCGGCGAAACCAGGCACCGGCTGATGGATGTGCGCGAGCGGTTGACCAAACTTTTCTGTCAAACCCCACATATTCGGGAAGCAGACGACCCCAGCCACCAGGGGAAAGCCGCGCTGCGGCTCGGGGGCGAGTAACACGAGGTCTTCTTGCACCTGTCGCCCTAGCCATTCGAGCGGCGCTTGAGGCAGCGTGTCGGCGTCACCGAAAAGGAAATGGTGTACTTCATGCGTGAGGTGGTTGTGCCATCGCCACCTATCACCGGAGCGATGCAGACGAAACCATTGCGGATAGCCCATCGCGAGCGCGGGCAACACGAAGTCGAGTGTGTCCCATTGCATCGCTAGGGTCGCGGGAGGCAACATGCGGTACGTCGTTGGATCCGTGGCAAGGAGATCCCTTTTCAGCCGCACTTCACCCTGTACCTCAGCCGGGTCGATCTCGATCACCTTGCTGGGCGCGAGGGGACGTACACCCATCGTCATGGCGAAAGTCGGCGTGTCGAAAGGAAAGTAGGCGAACATCAGATCTGCTTCCCCCTACCTTATATGTATGATGCATTGTATGATACGTGGTCATGTGCTGCCGTGGTGTAGTTACGGAGGCGCTTACCATAAGAGGACATACGCGCAGGTGAGTCATGGGCGGGTATCTCCTCTTGTTTACCACGTCTATTCGCTCGGCACATCCTCAGGGGTCAGCAGCGACTTGAGGCCATACACATCGGTGAGCCGCGCCAGATGGGGATTTTCATCCGCGCGCAACTGGGCCAGGTAGCGTGAGGTAGTGTCGAGGCTCGCATGCCCTAAGCGTGCTTGAATCTCACTCACCTTGGCCCCGGCATCTTCCAGTGCTCGTGCGAAGGTGTGCCGCAACGTATGCACCTTGCTGGTGCCGATCCGACGTTCGCAGATAGCACCAATCGCTTGTAATGAGAGGCGATGACCAGTTGTCCCATTACGCGCCAGGCTGATCCATATCGGATGCTCTTCACCGACCAGCGCCGGCAGGGGAACCTCCGTGGTTTCATAGAGGGTATCGATAGAGGCAAGCCAGGCGATCAGCGCTTGTGCGGGCAAGGCCGAGGCCCCACGCCGCACGATGGTATCCCGCATGGTGCGCCCCCCCTTGCAACGCGGCCAAAAAATCTCCAGTGCGGTGCGTCGCAACGTGATATGTTCACGAGACATGGCCGCCAGTTCCGCGAGCCTGCGTCCAGTGTACAAGCCTACCAGCAATAAAGCGTAATCGCGCAGTCCCGCCGCCGTAGTCTGATCGATGGCCCCCAAGAGCGTGAGCAGGTCTTCGTGGGCGAGACTGCGCGCTTGGGCATAGGGCTGCGTCTTGCGACGTTCGACGCGCGCGATGGGGTTCGCTCCATGGAAAAGGCCCTGGCGCAAAACATACGTATAGAACGATG
The DNA here is from genome assembly GCA_038234855.1 of Ktedonobacterales bacterium. Classification (GTDB taxonomy): domain Bacteria; phylum Chloroflexota; class Ktedonobacteria; order Ktedonobacterales; family JACDGC01; genus JACDGC01. The sequence continues at coordinate 13,425 of JBBQSR010000003.1, forward strand.
AGAGGATCGCCAGTCGCAGGTTATGCGTATTGGGACTGGGGTCATGACCTTCCCCATCTTTATGTGCGGCAAAGGCTTGTGCGGCGAGCGCAATAGCCGTTACATTGGAGTCAACGCGCTGCGTGACCTGGTGTGCCGCTTCCGTCGCAGCGAGGGCATTTTGATAGCGGAGATGGTGCTCGACAACGAGCGGATCGCTGGCATCCAGGTCGATGCCGACCTTGATGAGCAGAGAACGAAAGCGCGCGATGGTTTCGCGATACGCGCTTTCGGTGCGGGCACTATGGGAAGCTTGCGCTTTAGCATGCAACCAGGCATCGAGAGCGACATCCACGGCGGAGGATGGGGGAGGACTAGGAATAAGGGCATATTCGGAAGAAGTCATCACAACCCTCACAGCGGCAGAATCCTGAGGCGAACTAGGCTGAGGTGAGGCACCTCTTGGCAAGTATAGCATACCCATCATAGACCATGCAAACGCTATGTATTATTCATATCAGCATAATACATCCATAGTGATGCGATAATATGGTAACGATGCTTATCTATAAATAAGCATAATCCTTGATAATTGTAAAAATCATCTAAGCAGATTAGACGTCAATCCCCATAGTATCGGCTGTTTCTCTATAATATGCGAATGGATTCTACTATTCTGCTATCGCCGCGCCCAGAAATTTAACCTTCACTAATACCAGTTAGTTCAAGTATAACACTATTTCGATCCGCTATTATCAGAGAATGGTCATATTATCCACTATTGAGTTTTAAATAGTAAACCATAAGTATACAGAAAATTGAAGAAAATCATATTTGAAGATATATGCGACGAAGTACTATATGACATAATTGCTTCAATAATGCAAAACGATGCTAAATTCAGAAAGCGCGAGATGATCAGCGATAATTTTTACAATGATATGTATCTTTATGCATGGTGAGGGTAAAGTAAATGTTGACATTATTTTTGCGTATCACTATACTAGAGGTATTCGCACATACTACTGACATAAGGAAGAAAAGATGCCAGCCTTTCGTTGGAAGTCCCTGGACCAGTATTCTGCATTTGGACAGTTAGTCGCGGCGTTCATGTGGGAACAACGACCTCCGCTCAACCCCACACAGCTCGCTGAGTTGACGGGGATCGACTATCTCGCGATTTACCGCTGGTTTAACGGCAATGGCCGTCCTGAACCCAATCATCTGGTGCTGCTTGCCCAACATACCCCCCTCACCATCCAGCAGGTGTTTGCGGCTGCGGGATACACCACGGAGGCGTTCCCGTTGTTTTCTCGCGATGAGGCCTGGGAATATGTCCGCGAATGCCTCATGGCGTCGCAAGACCTTGGGCTTGAGGATCATAATCGGATCCTCAGCCTTGTGCGACATGTTCAGGAAGAAAACCGTAGCAAAGCAGAGCGTATCGAGGCATTGCCCCAAGCCCCATCACTTGCTCAGCTTGAGGAAGAGAGCGAGGCCCCTGAGTAGGGGCGGCAGGGTGTGCGGGGCATTTGGGTGTACGAACATAATATGCAATGCTCAGGGTCTTCCGCAGATTGATATTGTTGGCGAATGCGAAAGGGAATTTGCTTATGCCGCAGATTGCATGAGAATAGTGCATCGCATCCGCAGTCGGCGTGAAAATGTCGCTCAGTTCCTTGGCGGTGTAGGTCCGCTGAAAACGGCGAAAGGCGATGCGGAATCGCCGTCGCACTCATCTCGATCAGCTCCTTTGGACTTGCTGGTCAGCGTGGCACGGTGTGCGAGATTCGCTTGATAACTTGTGATGTCCCGCACTTCGAGGTACGCGAAGTGCGGGGCATTGCCCACCTCGGGCAAGCGTTTGGGGCCAAAGGCCAACAAGGCGACGAGCACCATCAAGAGTAGCCCCAAAAAGTGTCAGATACCCACCAAATCTGTGCTCGTCTGTACTGCTTTGCGAAGCGCTGATGAGAGCACGCAAGCACTCCCTGGTAACGTGAGCGATGATGAGTGGTGGGCCATGGCGGACACAGCGAAGCACGGTGTGCCCATCGCATGCCCCCCACCCATCATTATCCTGTTCCTCCTCGCTCGCTCTTACCCGAAAGCACGCGAAAAGCTCCCGTCTTTCCAGCGGGGGATGAAAGCGTTATCGCTCGATGCGACCCCGTTCCCTTGGCTTGACGAGCAGTGTTGTTGGGTGGTACCTCAGGTCGGTCGGCAGTCTGTTTTGAGCTAATGCTCGCTGGTGAAACGGTCGTGTTTCTTGCAAAGCATTGCCCGTCAATCGGCGCGGGCAGCAACTGCGGGGATACCCTGTGATACTGGGGTAAATGAACCGAGCATCCCCCGTGTTTTCACCGGGGGAGTATTAAAGTCCTCTGGCAAACCGATAGGCGACTTCATTCCAGCGCAGTTCCTGCTGGAATGCGGCCAGCCGTGTCTCTTGGTCGATCAGCAGAAACTCGATGCCCGCCATCTGCGCGAAGTCCGCGAGGTGTTCGCTCGTCACGGCAAAGCTAAAGGCCGTGTGGTGCGCCCCGCCAGCCAGAATCCAGGCCGTCGCCGCCGTCTTGAGGTCGGGCTGCGGCACCCACAGCGCACGGGCAACAGGCAGCTTGGGCATTGGCTGGGCGATGGGCACGGCATCCATCGCGTTGACCACCATGCGAAAGCGGTTGCCCATATCCACGATGGATGCAGCCACCGCCGGACCACTTCGGGCATCGAAGACCAGCCGCACGGGGTCCGCCTTGCCGCCAATGGCGAGGGGATGCACCTCCAAGCGCGGCTGCTCAGCGGCGATATCCTCTGAGACTTCCAGCATGTGGGAGCCCAGCACCTGCATCCCTGCCGGGTCGAGATGATAGGTATAGTCCTCCATGAAGGAGGTGCCGCCTGGCAGCCCCGTCCCCATCACCAGCAGCGCCCGCACCAGTGCCGCTGTCTTCCAATCCCCCTCCGCGCCGTAGCCATAGCCGTCGTGCATCAGCCGCTGCGCCGCCAGCCCAGGCAACTGGTCCAGCCCGTGGAGATCCTCGAAGGTCGTCGTCCAGGCGACCGCGCCATGGTCATCGAGGAACCGCCGAATGCCGATCTCTTGACGCGCGCCCTGGCGCAGCCGTTCGTGCTGGTCCCCGCCCACGCGCAGCGCCGGAGCCACCTGATAGCGCTCCTCATATTCTGCGATGAGCGCGTCGACCTCTGCCTCGGCAACGGTGCTGATGGCGACCACGGCCTCGCCGACGCCATAGCCATTGACTGCGTAACCGAGGCGGCGCTGGGCTTCGACCTTGTCGCCCTCGGTGACGGCGACCTCGCGCATGTTGTCGCCCAGGCGCACCACCCTGGCCACCTGCCAGTCCGCCCAGGCGGACGCTGCCCGCGTCCAGGTGCCCAAGCTCTGCTGCACATCGGCATCTTGCCAGAAGCCCACGACGACCTTGCGTTCCAGGCGCAAGCGGCTGGCGATGAAGCCAAACTCCCGGTCGCCGTGCGCCGATTGGTGCAGGTTCATGAAATCCATATCGATGGCGGCCCACGGGATCTCGCGGTGATACTGGGTGTGCAGGTGGACCCACGGCTTCTTCAGCGCCGTCAGCCCGGCGATCCACATCTTGGCGGGCGAGAAGGTGTGCATCCAGGTAATCAGGCCGATGCATGCGGGCGTCGCGTTCGCCTCCAGGCAGAGGCGCTGGATGGCATCGGGGTCGGTCAGCACGGGCTTATAGACGATCCGCACGGGGATGGCGGCGCTCGCATCCAACGCCTGCGCCATCGTGCGAGCATGCTCGGCCACCTGGGCCAGGGTCTCTGGGCCGTAAAGATGCTGACTGCCCGTCACAAACCACACTTCGTTGTGGGATAGCTCAATCATGGGGTGCCCTTTCTTGCTGGCGACAATGCCGCTGTCGGGATGCTGCTGAATCGGAGACACTTGGCATATTTCGCGGCGCTGCTCAGCGGTCCGTCACCGCTGGCCGTAGACGTGTTGATAGCGGTCGTGCAGTCGCGCTACATCCTCGGGTGGGATGGGCAGTGGCTCACCCAGTTGGCGGGCCAGCCAGACGGTCGCGGCGACGTCTTCGGTCATCACCGCGGCTTTGACCGCTGCGTGGGCATCCTTGCCGATGGTGAAGACGCCATGGTTTTGCAGCAGCGCGGCGTGGCTGCGCGAGTCGGCCAGGGTGCGCACCACCTCGTGCCCGATCTCCTCGCCGCCGATGAGGGCGAAGCCGCCGCAGGGGATCGGCCCGCCGAACTCATCCGCCATGGCGGTGAGCACACACGGGATCGCCTGCCCCAGCGCGGCGAAGGCGGTGGCGTAGCGCGAATGCGTATGCACGATGCCCCCCACGTCGGGCCGCGCGCGATAGATGGCGCAGTGCGAGAGCGTATCGGAGGAGGGCGCGTAGTCGCCCTCCTCCACCTGTCCATTGGCATCGACGACCACCATCGCCGCCGGGGTGAGGTCAGCATACGCCAACCCCGAGGGCTTGATGACGATGAGGCCGCTGGCGGCATCGCGCGCCGAGATGTTGCCGCTGGTCCAGGCGACCAGTCCGTTGCTGGGCAAGAGGGCGTGCAGGCGGCACACCTCGGCCCGGAGATCAAGCAGACGCATCGCCGCTCCCTTTCTGCTGCACGCGCAGCCGTTTCAGGCGCTTCATCACGTCGTTCGCGCCGCGCCCAAAGGTGTCATAGAGCGTGGTGTAATCCGCGAAAAGGGCATCGTACATCCCCTGGTGGGCAGGGTTGGGCATGACGGGATCTGGCTGCCGTTTGCCCATCACGCGGGCGGCGGCGGGGATGTCAGGGTAGACCCCTGCCGCGACCGCCGCGTGGATGGCTGAGCCGAGCGCCGGGGCTTGCGACGACCCCGCCAGATAGAGCGGCTTGCCGATGACATCGGCGTAGATTTGGGCGAGCAGGGCGTTCTTTTCGGGCAGCCCCCCCGCAGCGATGAGGGTATGGATGGGCACCCCACCCTTTTCGTAGGCTTCGATGATGGTACGCGCCCCGAATGCCGTCGCCTCGATGAGCGTGCGATAGATCTCAGCGGGCGTGGTGGCGACATTTAATCCCACGATGAGGCCAGTGAGGTCGGTATCCACCAGCGTCGAGCGGTTGCCGAGCCACCAATCGAGCGCCAGCAATCCAGCTTCCCCAGGGTGGAGTTTGGCGGCCTCGTATTCGAGATACTGATGGATGCTCAGCCCCGCCACCTGTGCCGCCGCATGGACGGCGGGGGGCACGGCGTTGGCCAGAAACCAGGCGAAGATGTCGCCGACACCGTTCTGCCCGGCTTCATAGGCCCAATAGCCAGGGATGACGCCATCCTTGACCACGCCGCAGATGCCCTCGACCGCACGCAGTTCGTCAGCGAGGACGATGGTGCAGGTGCTGGTGCCCATGATCAGGACGTATTCGCCGGGGGTGACGGCCCCGACGGCGGCGTTGGTGACGTGGGCGTCGACATTCGCGACCGCCACCGCGATGCCCTGGGGCAGACCCGTCCAGGCCGCCGCAGGGGCGGTCAGGCGTCCAGCCAATCCGCCGAGCGGGGCGAAGGTCTGCCCCAACCGCGTCTGGGCGAAGTCGGCGAAGCGTGGGTCGAGCGCCGCGAAGAAATCGGGCGAGGGATACTGCCCGTCGATGACCATCGCCTTATAGCCCGCCGCGCAGGCATTGTGCGTCTCGTTGCCGGTCAGTTGCCAGACCACCCAGTCGCCGCCCTCGATGAAGCGCTCGGTGGCGGCATAGACCGCGGGGGCCTCGTGCAGCATCTGCAAGGCTTTGCTAAAGGTCCATTCGCTGGAATATTTGCCGCCGTAGCGCGGCACCCATGCCTCACCGCGGGCGTGGCCCTGCGCGGTGATCTGGTCGGCCTCGGGTTGGTCGGCGTGATGCTTCCACAGCTTAACCCAGGCGTGGGGCTGCGTGCGCCATTCATCCAGAAAGCAGAGGGGCGTGCCATCGCGGAGTGTGGGCAGCATGGTGCAGCAGGTGAAGTCGATGCCCACCCCCACCACTTCAGCGGGGTCGATGCCCGCCGCGCGCAGGGCCGCCGGGACGGCATGCTGCAAGACCGCCACGTAGTCGGCGGGGTCTTGCAGCGCCCAGTCAGGCGGCAACGGCGCTTCAGTGCCAGGAAGGCGGGTGTCAATGACGCCATGGGCGTAGGGATGCACCGCGACGGCGAGCTCGCGCCCGTCACGGGTATCGACCACCACCGCACGGCCCGATTCAGTGCCGAAGTCAATGCCAATGGTATACATAAGCTTCCTCCGCTCGCTGCGGGCGACAATGCCCATACTTGAGCGCTTAAATTCCAAGGCGCACGTGCTTATGGGAATTTTCACGTAGGGTGTCTTGTTTTGAGCGCTTAAAAGTAGTATACTGATGGCAGCCGCCCTTGTCAAGAGGGGGCAAATCAAGCAGAGGTGCAGATCAATGGCGACCCTTGCGGACGTAGCCCGCGTTGCTGGTGTCACCGCAGCGACTGTTTCCAATGTGTTGACGGGCCGGGTTGCCGTACGCGAAGAAACGCGCCAAAAAGTGCTGGCGGCCATTACCCAAGTAGGCTATCGCCCCAACTTGGTCGCACGCGGTCTGGCAGGTGGCAAAACGTTCACGCTTGCCCTCTTGGTGCCGTCGTTGGTCAACCCCTTCTTTGCCGAGGTCGTCGAAGAGATGGAAGCCGCTGCTGCCGCCCATGACTATCAATTACTCTTGGCGCTCTCACATGGTCAAGCGAGCACGGGCACACGACACCTGGAACGATTGGCGAGCCGATGGGTGGATGGATTTATCGTCATGGGTGAGGCCACCACTACCCGCGACGTGGTGGCACTGGCGGCAAGCGGTCAGCATGTCGTCTTGAGCGTATGGGGCGAAGACCCTGCCGCGCTCACGTTGCCGAGTGTTGATATCGATTTCGCCCGTGCCGGTGAAATAGCAACGCAGCACCTGATCGCACGCGGGCATCGCCGCATCGCGGCCATCGTCGAACTGCCCGTGCAGCAGACACGCTTGATGGGGTATCAGCGGGCGCTCCAAGCCGCCGCGATCACGGTGCCCCAGGCGTTCGTGCAGCGTGGTGATTCATCGTTTGTGAGTGGACAGCAGGCGATGCGTACCCTGCTCGCCCAAACGCCGCCACCGACCGCCGTATTCGCGGGGAACGATGCGATGGCGATGGGTGCACTGGATGTCTTGCATGACGCCGGGGTCAACGTTCCCACTACTCTAGCTGTGGTTGGTGTTGATGATGTGCTCCTCGCCGAACATACCTCCCCGCCGCTCACCACCATTCGCATCCCGAAACGCGAGCTGGCCCGCATGGCGGTCGAAATGGTGCTAGCAAGCATCGCCGCCGGGGCATCGTCGCCGCAGCGGCATCTGCTCGCGCCAACGCTCATCGTGCGCCAATCTACCTGATTTTCCCAAGCTCAGGGCAAGGACGCTCCCCACATTTTCACCATGCTTCCGTAAGCACCACTTGACAAACCCAAAATCATTCGGTATACTCTCCTTCAACGTTAAACTACTTTAACGTTGAAGTCAAAAAAGCGAGCGAAGTTGTGGTCACGATTGTCGATGTTGCGCATAAGGCTGGTGTCACGCCAACGACGGTTTCCTACGTCATCAATGGGAGCGGTTCGGTTGGTACCAAGACGCGCGAACGGGTCCAGGCCGCGATTGCCGAGTTGGGATATCAGCCCAACTTGGTCGCGCGGGGTCTCAAGCGGGGCAAAACGATGACGCTGGCCTTCGTGTTACCCAGCATCGCTAATCCCTTTTATCCTGAGATCGCGGATGAAGTCGACCGCATCGCGCGTCTGCACGGGTACCACATCCTCTTATGCAATACCCATGCAGATCGCACGCCGGGGCATGAGCAACTCGAATCGCTGGTGGGCCGCTGGATCGATGGTTTGATCGTGATGGCGTCCAGTGTCGAGCCTAGTGATGTCCATGCCTTCTATGATCGGGGGGTGCCGCTGGTGTGGTGCTTGTGGCCAGAAGACCAGGCTTTCCCTGATATGCCCCTGGTTGATGTCCATTTTGCGGCGGCGGGGGCCTTAGCAGCGCAACATCTGTTGGAGTTGGGACATACCCAGGTTGGCATCATTGGCGAGCTGCCCAATCATGCCCATCGTTTGGCAGGTTTTTGTGATGCGTATACTCAGGCAGGGGTTCGCGTCCCGCCGTCGCATATCTTCGCAGGCGACTCAACGATGGAAAGCGGTTATCGTGCTCTCGTCGAGATGCTCGCCCTGCCAATGCACCCGACGGCGGTTTACGCCACTAATGACTGGATGGCCATTGGGGCCATCGAGGCGGCGCTCGATCAGGGGCTGCGTGTTCCCGAGGATCTCGCGGTCATTGGGCTTGACGACATCATGCTGAGCGCGCATTTTCGCCCGAGCCTCACCACTGTCGCCATCCCCAAACGGGAACTCGCGATGGAAGCCATCACGATGTTGCTCAACTTGATCGAAAAGCGACCGACACCGACCTGGAAACAGGTCGAGCCACATCTGGTGGTACGGCACTCGACCCTGCCCCGTCCATAAAAGGGAGGTGATGTTCCCCGCAAATACGAAACAACAGGACCCCGAAGTACCACCCTCAAGTCCTGCTGTTTTTCTGCCACACCTACGCGGTTTTCATTCCTCGTAACGCGACATCTTCACGATACCGCGTGGGGCTTCGGTTGTCAACGCTGATAGTCGTACCCATTTTTTAGCCCAAAGGAGCGCTTTTTTCATGGCAAAAATCTTCTTTGCACCACGTCGGCTGGTTGTGTCGACACTGGTCGCAATGCTGGCCATCCTGGCCGCCTGCGGTTCCGCGAGTTCCAGCACGGCCAGTGGCCCCGTGAACCTCACCCTCTGGTCCTTCAACGACAACCAGAAGGAAATCGATCTCTATCAACAGTCGCACCCCAACGTCCACATCACCTTGCAAAAGTTACCTTCCAAGGACTATTACGCTAAGCTCCAAACAGCTATCAAGGCGGGGAATGCCCCCGACATCGCTCAGGTCGAGTACCAGTTCTTGCCCACCATCATCTCCACCGGGGGGCTGGTCGATCTGACGAAATACGGTGCCGCGAACGTCCAAAGTCAGTTCGTACCATGGACATGGGGCCAAGTTTCGCAGAGCGGCAAGGTCTACGCCATCCCCCAAGACACCGGTCCCACGGCGATGTTTTACCGCACCGACGTCTTCGCCAAGTATGGGATTGCCGTACCGACAACCTGGGATGAATTCGCGGCGGCAGCGGCCAAACTGCACGCGGCAGATCCCAAAGCGTATCTCACGGATTTCCCCCCCGGCGAGGCTGGTTGGTTCTTTAGCCTGCTGTGGCAGGCTGACTCGCATCCCTTTGGCATCTCAGGGGATGCCTGGAAGGTGAGTTTGAACGACGCCAATGCCAAGAAAGTGACCGACTATTGGCAGGGATTGATCAGCAAGAAATTGGTCAAGACCGAACCAGACTTCTCGGATGCCTGGAACGCCGACCTGCAATCTGGCAATGTTGCAACCTGGATCACCGCAGTCTGGGGCGGCGGCTTCCTGGCCTCGGCGGCCCCCCAAGCCACGGGGAAATGGAAGGTAGCGCCGCTGCCACAGTGGACCGCTGGTGGCAAGGCCGCAGGCAACTGGGGCGGATCGAGTTTCGCCGTAACTAAGAGTTCCAAGAATGCCAAGGCGGCGGCGGACTTCCTGACGTGGTGGAACACGGATCCCAGCAGCATCAGTCTGCTCGTCAAAGAAAACGGACTGTACCCCGCCGCGACCGCTGGCCTCAGCGATGCTGGGCTGAAAGCGCCCCAGCCCTACTTCCAAAATCAGGTGACGTTCGATACCTTCGCGGCGGCATCTCCGCAGGTCAACACCACCTTTCAGTGGGGGCCGACGATGACGCAGGTCTTCACCGACCTCAGCGATAATTTTGGCAAGGCGGCGGACGGTTCCACCACGCTTTCCGCAGCATTGGATGCCGTGCAACAAAGCACCGTGCAAAATATGCAAAGTCAGGGATTCACCGTTCAGCCGTGATGCTGGTGTCAGGGGAAGTTCACTCCTTCCCCTGACCATCCCTGCCCCGTGTGGCCGGAGAGGGAATCACCACTATGCGCATCGTCGCATCTCGTCCAGCTTGGTCGCGTCGGCGACTGCCGCGCCAATGGCTGACCGCCTATAGCTTCATCTTGCCGTTCGCGCTGCTCTTTTTGCTCTTCTTCCTCGTGCCCATTGGCTTTGCGTTCGTGCAAAGTCTGCACCAAAGCAAGCGGAGTGGCCTGGGCTTGGAAGCCCCACGCGAGCTTTTCACTGGTTTGGCCAACTATACGCTCGCCTGGCATGACCATACCTTCTTTGATGGCATTGGACGCGTGCTGCTCTATGGGGCGGTGAACATTCCGCTGATTTTAGGCTTGGCGCTCGTGTTCGCGCTGGCCCTCGACAGCGCTACCTTGCGCTTCAAGCGCTTCTTTCGGCTCGCGTTCTTCCTGCCCTATGCCGTGCCAGGCGTCATCGCCGCCCTCTTGTGGGGGTTCCTCTACGATCCCTCGCTCAGCCCCATCGTGCAGGGTTTCGCGCATACGCGGCTCGGCGCTCCCGATTTTCTTGGCCCCCAGAGTGTGCTGTGGTCGATCAATAACATCTCGGTCTGGGAGTGGACCGGGTACAACATGATCATCCTGTACGCCGCGCTCCAGGCCATTCCCCAAGAGTTATACGAGGCGGCGCGCATCGACGGGGCGACCGATTGGGCCATCGCTTGGCGGGTGAAGGTGCCCATGATCGCGCCAGCGCTGGTACTCGTCTTCCTGTTTTCCATCATCGGCACGCTGCAACTTTTCAACGAACCCCAGGTGTTGGCCACCATCTCGCACAGCATCTCATCATCGTACACCCCGAACCTGTACTCGTACACCACCGCGTTTGCAAAGGGAAACTATGATTACGCCGCCACGCTGGCGGTGGTGCTGGCGGTCATCACCTTCATCTTATCCTTCGGTTTCTTGCGCCTGACGCGCAACCAATCGGGCGTATAGCACCACGGGAGGACCCATCCTATGGCTCGTGAATCATCGGCGCTTCGCTCGCTCACCCCCCCCAGCGCCTCCCCTCGACCGTGGTTTGGCTGGCTGGTACGCCGCAGCAGCCGCGTGTCGGGAAGCCAGCCTGCGTTGTTGGTCTTGCTCTTCGCGGCCAGCGGCTACTTCCTGGTGCCGCTCATCTGGTTGATGATCTCGGCCACGAAAGACAACGGCGACCTCTTTGGCTCGTTTGGCTTATGGTTCGGGCAGCGCAACAGTTTGTTTGACAATCTGACGCAACTCTTCACCTACGAAGATGGCATCTTCTGGCATTGGCTGCTGAATTCGCTGCTCTACGCGGGGGTGGGGGCGCTGTGCAGTACCATGCTAGCAGCGTTGGCGGGCTATGCCTTCGCTAAGTTTCAGTTCCCTGGGCGCTCGGTTGGGTTTTCCATCGTCCTGGGGGCGATCTTGGTACCGGTGACAGCCCTGGCCTTGCCCCTCTATCTGTTGCTGAGCCAGTGGGGGTTGGTCAATTCGATCTGGGCCGTGTTGTTGCCCAGTTGCGTCAGTCCCTTTGGCGTGTACCTGGCGCGCATCTATGCCAGCGCCTCGATCCCCAATGAATTGATCGAAGCCGCACGCATCGATGGTGCTGGGGAATGGCGCATCTTTGGCACCCTGGCATTGCGGTTGTTGTCGCCCGCACTAGTGACGATCTTCCTGTTTCAGTTCGTCGCGGTGTGGAACAACTTTTTCTTGCCCCTGGTTATGTTGAGCGATCAACATCTCTACCCCGTCACCTTGGGGTTACAGACCTGGAATCAAAGTCCCGCGCTCAACAACCATGCCCTGTACAACCTCGTCGTTACCGGTTCGCTCGTCTCCATCTTACCTCTCGTCGCCAGTTTTGTCGTGCTGCAACGCTACTGGCGCAATGGGTTATCCCTTGGCAGTGTCGCCAACTAACGAAGGAGCCTTCGCATGCGTAGATCACCGCTGCGCTTACGCATCATCCTGGCCATGAGTGCCAGCCTCTGCCTCATCATCACATTGGTCTGGGCCGTCCCTTTCGCTACCCATGCCCATGCGGCCAATGCCACCGCGACCCTCGACGTGCTGGGGAACCAATGGGGCGTCAGCAGTTGCGCCATTGGTGCCACAGAGGGGGATACACGCTTCAACGTCAGTGACCTGCAAGACCTGGGCATCAACACCTTTCGCATCTATGGCGGCATGTCGCGCTGGGAACAAACCGACGACAGCAGCACCTATGGCACACCGACCATCGCCCAGATCCAGGCCAACCCCAATGTCATCAATTGGGGGGCGTGGGACACGGCCATGACCAGCCCCCCCAGCAACAGCGATTACGCCTGGTCAGCCAGCAGCGGCATCTGGCAGGGCAATGCCCGCACCATCTTCGCCGGATTAAAATCGGCAGGCATTCAGCCAGTGGTGACGCTGCGCGATGTCGATAACTTTGGCAATCCCGCCTGGCAAAGCGGTCACAATCCGCCGACGACCACCAACGACTGGAACGAGTGGTGGGAGCATGTCTTCGCCACCGGCTATTGGCTCAACGTTCGCAACAATTACCACGTCGATGATTACGAGATCCACAACGAGCCAGATTTCGGCGGCCAGGGGTGGGGTGGGACTGAAGCGCAGTATTGGACCTTCGCCCAATACACCCACGACGCCATCGACTATCTCTACAAGACGTACCTGCCCGGTCGGACCTACCACCTCTATGGGCCGGTATCGACCAGTGGCTATAACTGGGTCAATGATGGGCTGACCAGCCACGCCAACACCTTTGATAGCATCGACTATCACAACTACAACACCGGCAGTTCGTTCACCGCCATGAATGAAGCGGTGCATGGGTATCAGGCGAGCACTGGGCACACGAATTACCCGATCTGGCTGAGTGAGTGGGGCGGCTATAACGGTAATGTGTACAGTAGCCCCACGAACAGTGTGGCATTCGTCAACAATCTGATTAGTGCATCCAGCCCTGGCAACGACTACGTGTATGGCCTGCACCTCTTCAGCATGTACGATTGGGTCGGCTCACAACCCTTCCAGGGACTCGTCGATGGGTCGGGCAACCGCACCAGCGGGTACTACGCCATGCGCTTAGCGATTCGCGCTTTGCAGGGGTGCAAACCGACCTATCACACCATCACCAGCACGGGGGATCTCAACGCTATTACCACGCAGGATAGCAGTGGCAATCTGTACTTGCTGGTTACCAATAGCAACGCGAACAATACCTACACGGTTACGGCTAACCTCAGCGGCGTGCTCACGAACGCTGGCAGTAGCACGCTGTATCAGTATGACAGCGCGCACAACGACACCAGCACCAGTGGCCCTGCCGTCAGCAATGGCATCACGACCCTCACGGTCCCTGCCACCGGAGTGGTGTTGCTCAAGGTCGCGGGTGCTGGCACCCCAAATGGGACCTCCGTAGATGACAGTGTTACGGGGTCGGGCACCAACCAGTTCAATTATGTCGGTACCTGGCCCAGCAGCTATCGCGCTGGCTGCTATGGCTCGAACAATCACTACTCAAACACAGCGGGGGATACAACGAGCTTTACCTTTAGCGGCAGTCAGGTGACGCTCTATTCCTCAACCGACAGCGTCAATGGCATCATGGGTGTTACGGTGGATGGCGGCATCGAAACCCCCGTCGACACTTATGGGGGGGCGAACTGTAACAGCCCTGTGTATACCAGCCCGCTATTGAGTGCGGGCACGCACACGATCAAGGTGCGGGTCACGGGCAACAAAAATCCCAACGCCACGAACAGCTATATCGCCATCGACCGCGCCGTGGTGAGCAACCCCACGTTTCTCGATGACAGCACCACGGGCAGCGGCACAAACCAGTTCAATTACAGTGGCACCTGGCCAAATGGCGGACGCGCGGGGTGCTACGGCGGTGCGAATCACTATTCCAACACCACTGGTGATACGACCTCTGTGGCGTTCATTGGTACGGGCATTACGCTCTATTCCTCGCTCGATGCGAACAATGGCATCGCCTCGGTCAGCATCGACGGCGGTCCCGCGACCCTGGTCGACACCTATGGAGCGGGGCAATGTAACGTGCCCATCTATGCTAGCAGCGCCCTCGCCAGTGGGTCGCATACCATGACCGTCCGGGTGACGGGCACCAAGAATGCGAACGCGGCGGCGACCTACATCGCCATCGACCGCGCTGACATCTTACCGTAATCGCATCCGGGAGTCGCGGGGGTCGGCAAGGTCGTTCGGCCCCCGCGAGTTCCCTTTCAGTGAAGACCCGTGGGTAGTGTATGACGACATCGTTTCAATCCTCGCTCCATTCGCCCGACCAGCGGCCCTGGTCATGGCAGACCGCACCGTGGACTGCGCCATTACTCGGTGGCGATTACAATCCGGAGCAATGGACGCCAGAGATGGGCTATGCGGATGAGGACATCTGGCGTGAGGATATTCGCTTGATGAAACTCGCGCAGGTCTCGCTGGTGACGGTTGGCGTTTTTAGCTGGGTTTCCTTACAACCTGATGAAGCGCACTTTACCTTTGACTGGCTCGACCGCATGCTGGATTTGCTGGCCGAGCACAGCATCGGCGTTTGCCTGGGCACCGGTACCGCCGCACAGCCAGCCTGGTTATCGCAACACTACCCCGATGTCCTTCCCGTAGACGCCCAGGGTCGCCGTCGTCTGCACGGCCAGCGCCAGAATTATTGCCCGACCAGTCCCGACTTTCTGCGACTCGCACGCCAGTTAGCCAGTCGCCTGGCCGAGCGCTATCAAAACCATCCTGCGCTCCAGATCTGGCACGTCAGCAATGAATATTATGGTGGCGCGACGGACCAAGGCATCGCCTGTCACTGCACGCGATGTGCCGCGCATTTTCGCCGTTGGTTGCAAGACCGCTACCAGACCCTCTCAGCGCTGAATCGCGCTTGGGTAACGCCTTTTTGGAGCCATGCCTACACCGATTGGGAGCAGATCAATCCGCCCAGTCCGCGCGGGGAAACCAGCATCCAAGGGCTGTCGCTCGACTTTCATCGCTTCCTGTCGGACATCTACTTGGCGTGTTTCCGCAATGAAGCCGATGCGATTCGCGCCATTACTCCCAATATTCCGGTGACAACGAACTTTATGGGGCCGTTCAAAGCGTTGGATTATCATCAATGGGCACCGCATGTTGATCTCGTCGCTTGGGATTCGTATCCCACGCCGACGGACCATCCCAGCGAAATTGCCTTTCGTCACGATCTCATGCGTGGCCTGAAGCGAGACACCCCCTGGCTTTTGATGGAACAGACACCTGGGCAGGTCCATTGGCTGCCGACCAATCCCTTAAAACGCCCAGGCGAAGTACGACGCCTGAGTTATCAAGCATTGGGCCATGGGGCCAACAGTGCGCTCTTCTTTCAATGGCGGCAATCACGCGGCTCGCACGAGATGTATCTGAGCGGCATCGTCGGGAACGCGGGGCACGAACACACGCGGATCTTTCGTGAGACCACCCACCTCGGCGGTGAATTGACGCATCTGGGGCGCGACTACCTGCAATCGGTGCCGCGTGCGCGGGTAGCCCTGCTCTTTAGCTGGCCGAACTGGTGGGCGGTGGAATACGCGACCCGCCCTAGCCAGCAGGTGCGCTATATCGATCAGATGCAGCGGTACTATCGCGCCCTCTGGGAACGCCACATCGCGGTGGACGTGATCGCCCCTGCGGATGCCTTTGATGCCTATGATCTCATCATCGCACCGCTCT
>JBBQSR010000004.1:0-28132 GCA_038234855.1 Ktedonobacterales bacterium
AGGGAAGTGACGCAAGAAGCGTTGGTGAGGGAACGAGATGGATCTCTGGTGGCTAGGCCCCCGACCCGCCTTGGCGAGCCTGCTCGATGGATTGCTGCCCAACCTGCTGGTGGCGGCGATCACAGGGGGCTGTGCCGTCGCGGCGGTCTTGTGGCTGGCAAAGAAGCGTTGGGAACCCGCACTGCACCACCTGACGAGCGTGGTGGACCGCGAGATGCAAGGGGCCGAGCGAACGGCGCAGGCCTTGCAGCAGCGTGCCCAGGCGCAGGCGCAGCGCGGGCACCGCCAGCAGGCCTCCGTCCACGGAGCTATCGCGGGCGTGCGAGCATTGCAAAACCTCACCGAGGAACTCGACCAATGCGCCAACGACCTCAACCATCTCGCGCAACTGATGGCGCAAGAAAGCCATCGCACCACGTCATCGGGCATCGCGCGCCATGTCGTTTCCAGCGCCAAGCAACTGTCGATGACGGCGGAGCAGGCGCGCATCACCTATCGTCGGCTGCAATCGTCCGTCAGCCAACTGCTCGCGGAATCCGCCAATGACGAGGCGATGGGCGAAGAAATGGCTCAGCATGCCCACGAATTGACGGGCGCGGTGCAACGCTTGCGGCAGGACGTGCACGGCGCGAAGGCCCCCAGCCGTCGCCCACGCGATCCCCGTGACGACGCCCCCGCCGTCCGCCGCGAAACGCCACCCACATCACGCCGCGATCCGCGCGATGAGCCGCCCCAAAGCCACCGCGACCCGCGTGATGAGCCGCCCCCAAGCCGCCGCGACCCGCGCGATATGCCGCCCCCAAGCCGCCGTGACGCGCAGGATGACGCGCCGCGCCGCGACCCGCGCGACGATCGCCCGCGCCCCACGCCGCCGCGCCATGACGACCCCCGTGACCGCGCGCGGGGCTACGAAGATGACCGCGCCCGCGAAGGTGCCCGCTCCTATGCGGAGCCGCCCCCGCGTGACGAGCGCCGCGAACGCGACCTGCCCCCGCACCGTGACGATCCCCCGCCGCGCCGCCGTGAAGCGCCACGCTTGCCGGACGAGAGCGATGCCGATGGCGTCGCCATGCCGCCACGGCGGGGGGGCAACGCTGGCCCCACCCGTCGCCGCGAACCGCCGCCCGAGGCGATGCCGCATCGGCTGCCCGACCTGGCCGAGCGCGCCCCCCGCCCCGGCACAGATAGCGGCTGGCTCAGCGACCACTATCCCATGCCCCCCCGACGGCATGAGGACGATAGCCCGCGCCGCCGTTACTGAGCGACTGCCCGCCCTTTTCTGTGAAAAATAGCGCGCTCGTGTTATACTGGGGAGAATCCATCGTCGCCCCAACCACAGAAAAGGATATCGCGCCATGGCTGACCCTATTCGCGTGCTCGTCGTTCCGCATACACATTGGGACCGCGAGTGGTATCTGACCTTCCAGCAGTTTCGCGTGCGGCTGGTGCGCATGGTGGATCGCCTGTTGGCGACGCTCGACCATGACCCCACCTTCACGCACTTCCTGCTGGACGGCCAGATGATCGTGCTAGAGGACTACCTGGCGGTGCGGCCCCAGGCAACGGCGCGGCTGCACGCCCTGGGTCGCGCGGGGCGCATCCAGGTGGGGCCATGGTATACGCAACCCGATGAATTCTTGGTCAGCGGCGAGGCGCTGGTGCGCAACCTGCTGATCGGTCGGCGGCTGGCGGAGCCGTATGGCGGGGCGATGGCGGTGGGGTATGTGCCGGACACCTTTGGGCACATCGCGCAGTTGCCGCAGATTCTCGGGGGCTTCGGCATCCAGACGGCGGCGTTTTGGCGCGGCGTGGGGCGCGCGGTGACGAGCAGCGAATTCTGGTGGACGGCCCCGGATGGCACGCGCGTGGCCGTCCTCTTCCTCGCGGGCGAGATGGGCTATTCCAACGCCCGCGAACTGCCACTGGACCCCGACGAACTCGCCAAGCGCGTCGCCTACATCACCGAGCCGATGCTGCCCCGCGCGACCGCCCCAGCCATTCTGCTGATGAACGGCTCGGACCACCTGGAAGCGCAAGACGGCCTGCCCGCCGCGCTCGCCGCCACGAACCCGCTGCTGGCCGAGCGGAGCTGGCACCTCAGCATCGCCACCCTCCCTGAATACGCCGACCTCGCCCGCGCGGCGAGCGATTCCTGGCCGACCTACACCGGGGAATGGCGCTCGCCCGAACTGGCGCACCTGCTGCCCGGCGTCCTCTCGACGCGCATGTGGCTCAAGCAGCGCAACGCGGCGAATGAGGCGCTGTTGACGCAATGGGCCGATCCACTGGCGGCGTGGGCGCGGCGGCTGGGCGGTGACGACCACGCGGCCCTGCTGGACGTGGCATGGCGCTATCTGCTGCATAACCACGCGCACGACAGCATCTGTGGGTGCAGCATCGATCAGGTGCACCGCGAGATGGTGCCGCGCTTCGACCAATCCGAGCAGATCGCCGAGGAGGTCATCCGCCAGGGCGGCGAGGTCGTCGCGCGGCATATCGACACGCGGTCGCTCATCGGCGCGGGCGACGGCGTGGCGCTGGCGGGCGCGGTGCCCGTGGTGGTGCTGAACCCCACCGGGTCGGTGTGCGACGCCATCGCCGAGACGCAGGTGCAGCTCGCCGCGTCCGCCGCGACACTGGTGGTGCGCGACGACGCGGGCCAGTTGGTGCCGCACATCGCCGAGGACCAGGGGGGCCGCGAACTCTTTCGCCAGCCCGTCCCCAGCGAGCATGTCGAAAGCCTGCTGGCGGTGGTCGCGCAGGGCCGCGTCCTGGGCTATCGCGTGCTGGGGATGGCACTCGATGCGCCCGACGCCGATGGCACCATGACCGTGCGCGTGGAGGTCTCGGACCACGGCGAACCCGACATCGCCTTCACCGACGCCGCGATGGAGCGATTGCGGGCAGAGGCGGCGCGGCCCGACGTGCAGGCATTCGACATCATCATCACCGAGTCGTCGTGGACACGGCTACGCTTCGCCGCGCGCGACCTGCCCCCTGTCGGCGGACGGGCGTACCTGGTGCGCGCCCACCAAGATGGTGACCAGCCCCCGACCAGCGATCTGCACGCCACCGCGACGACCATCGAAAATCACTGGCTCCATGTCGCGGTCGCCGCCGATGACGGCACCCTGACCGTCACCGACAAGACAACGGGAATGGTGTATCCACACCTGCACCGCTTCGTGGATGGCGGCGACGTGGGCGACCTCTACAATTACGCCGCGCCGCCGCAGGACCGCGTGATCGACACGGCGGTTGCCGCGCCAACCATCGAGATCGTCGAGGATTCACCCGTGCGCGCGGCACTGCGCGTCACCCAGCGGTTCGCGCTGCCCGCCACCTGTACGGCGGATCGCCAGGGTCGGGGCGCGGCGACGGTTGAGTGCACCATCACCGCCGAGATCGGCTTGGCGGTCGATGGGCGGCGGATCGAGATCGCGACGACCGTGCACAATCTGGCGGCGGACCATCGGCTGCGCGTCCTCTTCCCCGCACCTTTCGCGGCGGAGTATGCTGATGCAGAGGGGGCGTTCCTGGTCAACCACCGCCCCACGCGCCCGCCGGTCAGCGGACCAGACTGGGCCGAGCAGCCGGTGCCAACCCTGCCCCAAGGCCGCTTCGTGGCGGTCGCCAATGACGAGGCGACGCAGGGGCTGGCGATCCTCAATCGCGGTTTGCCCGAGTATGAGGTGCTGACCAACGCGGATGGCACAGCGACGGTGGCGCTGACGCTGCTGCGCTGCGTAGGGTGGCTGTCGCGCGACGACTTTGCGGGGCGACGGGGCCACGCGGGGCCAGGCTTGGCGACGCCCGAGGCACAGATGCCGGGCGAATGGCGCTTCGCCTATGCCATCGTCCCCCACGCGGGCACGTGGCGCGACGGCGACGCCCTGGTGCCGCGCCAGGCCGAGGCCTTCGCGGGCGGGGTGCGCGCGTGGCCCACAGTGCTGCACACGGGCGAACTGCCGACCACCTGGAGCCTGCTGCGGCTGACCCCGCCCGCCCTGCGGCTGAGTGGCATCAAACTGGCAGAGGATGGCGGGGGACTGATCGTGCGATGGTACAATCCCCTGACCGAAGATGTCATAGCCGAATTGGCTACCGGCATCGCCTTTGGGACGGCGGCGCGGGTATCCTTGTGTGAGGAGACGGATGATGCGCTCACGGAGGAAGCGGGCACGCCAGGCCAGCAGTGGCGCGTCCCCACACGGGCGGGCGAGATCGTGACGCTGCGGCTGAGCTGGCCCAGCGCATCGGGCTAGGCCATTGACAAAAGGCACGCTGGCTGGCATCATACATGGCATACGCACCAACTCCGCGCTCGTGTCCGATCAAGAAAGGGGATCTTCGGATTATGTCCCACGCCCTGAGCCATCCCGTTCTGGCTTTAAACATCACTGGTTTTCTCATCGCCTTCGTCGTCGCCTTCTTTGTGGCGCTTTGGCTCAGCATGATCGTGTGGGCATGGCGCGACATTCGCTCGCGCACCCAAGATGTGATCCTCCAGGTCTTTGGAACGACGCTGACGGCGGTCTTCCCCGGCGTCGGCATCCTGATCTACATCATCTTGCGCCCGCGCCAGACCCTCGCGGACCTCTATGAGCGCCAGCTTGAGGAAGAGTCGCTGCTGGCCGAGATGACCGAGCGCCAGACCTGCCCCACCTGCCACTATCGCGTGGAAGGCGACTTCCAGATGTGCCCCTCGTGCGCGACGAAGCTTCGCCGTGCCTGCCCGCGCTGCGACCGCTTGCTGGAACTGAAGTGGAACGTCTGCCCCTACTGCGGCTATGGTGCCGGTGATGGCGGTGGCCGTGCCCCCGCCCGCCAGAGTGCCCGCGCCGCCGAACGGTAACACGAGCGCATCCCCGCTACCACACCAGAGGCCTGGGAACGTGATCCGGATCACGTCCCCAGGCCTCTGGTGTGCCATTTCAGCGACGAGCGCGTATGCGGATGAGCAGCATCAATTGATCGAGATGCACGCACTCATCCAACTCTTCGGATTCGGCTTCGGTCAAAGTGCCCGCAGAGTTCTTTTGCAAGAGAGCTTGTACCCGTTGTATTGTTTCGTCCGAGAGACGAAAGTTGGCAATCTGTTCCTGTGATGGAGCACTTGCAAAGAAAGCGACGACCTCATCATTAGCGCGCGGTAACTGCTGTACTGGTTCCATATCTCCTCCAACAATAGGGCCGCCTCTATCTAACATGGATAACACGCTAAAACTCTCTATAATAGGCTATCCGCTCCCTCTAAGCTTCATACCTCGCTGCCCACCGCTTCGCGCTCCTTGTTCGAGATGAGGGGCAGCAGGGCGCGCAGTTCGGTGAGGGCGGCGTGGGGGTCGGCGGGCAGCAGGCGCTTAGCGAGACTAACCGTGCCGAACTCGACGTGGGCCTGGCCCTTGAAGCGTTTGTAGAGGGCGATGCGGTTAGGGACCATCGGCGCGCGGGCCTTGATGATCCACTCGTCGTTTTTGAAGGCAACGGAGTCGAAGCCCAGCGCCTTGGCCTCGCTTTTCAGCCGCAAGATGTCGAGCAGGTTGCTCACCGCATCGGGCGGGGGGCCGAAGCGATCCACCATCTCGGCGGCCAGCGCCTCGACCTGCTCCATCGTCTTCGTGGCAGCGAGACGCTGATAGAAATGGATTTTCAGCGTGCGGTCGGGGATGTACTCGTCGGGGATGAAGCCGGTGAGCGGCACATCGACCGTGACGGGCGGTTCGGGCTTGGCAAAGTTGATCTCGCCGGAGCCTTGCATCTCGGCGACCTCCTCGGCCAACAATTGCGAGTAAAGTTCGAAGCCGACGGTGCTCATGAAGCCCGACTGCTCCTCGCCCAGCAGGTTGCCCGCGCCGCGAATCTCCAGATCCTTCATGGCGATGCGGAAGCCCGCGCCGAGCTCCGTCGCCTCGAAGATGGCGCGGAGGCGCTTCTCGGCGATGGGCGTTAGTTTGGTGCCTTGGTGGTAGAGGAAGTAGGCGTAGGCTTGGTGTGTGCCGCGCCCGACGCGCCCGCGCAACTGGTACAACTGCGACAGGCCAAAGAAGCCCGCGTTGTTGACGATGATGGTGTTGGCGTTCGAGATGTCGAGGCCGTTCTCGATGATGGTCGTGCTGACCAGCACATTATAGGTGCCGTTGGCGAAATCGAGCATGGTGTGTTCCAGGCGGTCTTCGTTCATCTGGCCGTGGGCGACGGCGACGCGCGCCTCAGGCACCAGTTCCTCGATATGCTGGGCAAGCTGTTGGATGCCCTTGACGCGATTGTGGACGAAAAAGACCTGGCCACCGCGATCCAGCTCGCGCAGCACGGCCTCGCGGATGAGCGCGTCCTCATTCTCGCGGATGTAGGTGCGGATGGGCAGCCGCTCCTGCGGCGGCGTCTCGATCACCGACATGTCGCGCACATTCACCAGCGCCATGTGCAGCGTGCGCGGGATGGGCGTCGCCGTCAGCGTCAACACATCGACCTCGGTGCGCAGTTGCTTCAGCCGCTCTTTGTGCATCACGCCGAAACGCTGCTCTTCGTCGATGATCATCATCCCCAGGTCGCTGAAGACGACATCGGCGGAGAGCAAGCGATGAGTGCCGATGAGGATGTCCACTTTACCAATCGCCAGATCCTCTAAGACCGCCTTTTGCTCCTTGGGAGAACGGAAACGGCTGAGCAATTCGACGCGGACGGGGTAGCCCTTGAGCCGCTCGAAGAAGGTGTTGTAGTGTTGCAGCGCCAGCACCGTCGTGGGGACGAGGATAGCGACCTGCTTTTGGTCCAGCACGGCCTTGAACGCGGCGCGCAAAGCGACCTCGGTCTTGCCATAGCCCACGTCGCCGCAGACCAGGCGGTCCATCGGGCGGTCGCGCTCCATGTCTTCCTTGACCTCGGCAATGGCGCGGGCCTGATCGGGCGTTTCCTCGTAGGGGAAGGCGTCTTCCAATTCTTGCAGCCAGGGTTGGGCGCTGTCAGGCGGGAAGGCATGACCGGGCGTCGCGTCGCGGATGCTGTAGAGGCGCAGCAGATCCTTCGCCACGTCCTTGGCGCTGGCGCGGGCACGCTCCTTCGACCGCGCCCACTCGACGCCGCCGATCTTGTTGAGCGCGGGGGCAGCCTCGCCCATGCCGATGTAGCGCGTGATCAGGTTCAGTTGGTCGGTGGGCAGATAGATGCGATCCGTGCCCGCATAGGCCAGCAGCAGATATTCGCGCTCGACGCCATCGGTCGCCAGCTTCGCCAGCCCCTCGAAGCGCCCGATGCCATGGTCGATGTGGACGACGTAATCGCCAATCGACAGTTCGGCCAGGAAGGTCGCAGGGGTGTTGTAACCCTTCTTTTGCTCTTGCCGCCGCTTCGACCAGCCAAAGATCTCGGTGTCGGTGAAGACGGTCAGCGCCAGCGCGCGGCTCTGCCAGCCCTCGGTCAGTGCGGCGTTGTGGACGATAGTGAGCGAGCCGGTGTCGGGCGTGTCATTCAGCGTGGGGATGGGCGCGATGCGCATGACGTTGTTGCCGAGCGCCTGGTCATCCGCGAAAAGCTCCGCGATACGCCGCGCCTGATTGGTGACGATGATGACGCGCTGCCGCTCACTGACGCCCCGTCGCGCCTCCTGGGCGAAGGCGCGCAGCCGACCGCCGAAGCTATTCGCGGGTTGCAGGTCGGCCCCCGCCGCGTCGCCCCATTGGCTGCCCTCCGCGCCGGGCAGGTCCGCCGTCAGCGAGGCAAAGTGCGCGCCGCGCCGCTTGGCGAGATTCGCCCCGATGTGCTCCCACGCGATGAAGGCCGAGCGCATGCCGTCGGGGATGTCGCCCTCGCGCACCAGGCGGTCGCGCACGGCATTGGCTTCGTCGCTCTGCCCCAGCGCCAGCGTCGCTAGGTGATCAGGGCCATCGAGCAGAATGATGCCGTCGGTGGGCAGGTAGTCCAGCACGCTGGCCGTGCGATGCAGGTAGGGCAGGTACAGCGCGATATCTTCGAAACTGGCCCGCAGTCGCAGGGCATCCAGGTCGCGTGCCCAACGCTCGGCGGCGTCGGGGTGCAGCGCGTGGATGTCGATCTGCCCCAGTTCGCGGGCGGCGTCGGGGCCACGGGCGGGCAGTGCCTCGCGCGCGGGGGGGATCAGCAGCGCCTCGATAGGGTTCAGGCTGCGCTGCGACTCGATGTCGAAACTGCGCAGCGACTCGATGGTATCCCCAAAGAATTCGATGCGCACCGGGCGAGGCCGTGTCGGCGCGAAGAGGTCGATGATGCCGCCGCGATGGCTGATCTGCCCCGGCTCCTCGACCTCCGCGACGGATTCATAGCCCAGTTCTTCTAAGCGCGCCAGCAAGGCCGCGTAGTCCACCTGCGCGCCGGATTGCAGCGCCACGGTCGCCCGCGCGAACTCCTCTGGCGGCATGACGGGCTGGGTGAGCGCGCGGATGGAGGTGGCGATGACCAGGGCGGATGCATCCTTCTCGGTATCCCCCGTACCCCCATCCCGTTTCTTCGACCGCGCTTCGATGATGGCGAGCAGGGCCGACATGCGGGCGCGCAGGGTTTCGGCATTGGTGAAGAGGCGCTCGAGCGGCATGGCCTCGCGGTCGGGCAGGGGCATGGCCTGGGGGGCATCGGTGTCGGGCCGGTCGCCCAAGATGGCCGCCATGGCCGCCGCGAAAGACTGTGCCCGCTTTTCATCAGCGGTGACGACCAGGACGGGGCGACCCGTCGCCGCCGCCAGCGATGCCGCCAGGTAAGGCTTCGCCGCGTCGGCCACACCACGCAGGCCGAAGGTCAGCGGCGTCGCCTCTTCGCCGCCCTTGGCCGCGCGGCTCAGCCGGTCGCGCAGCCGTTCCATCTCTGGCCGCTTCGTCAAAATGGGGAGGATTCCGCGCACGCTCATAAATGCTATCTCAACTCACAGGGGGAGGATTTCTGGTGGGCTACCTCTAGATCATAGCACAGGAGAGGGATCTGTGAAAGCGGCCCATTGTTCTGTTTGGCAAAGCACCGAGTTTCGGCATATGATAGCATGCTAATAGTTTGACCGCGAAGGAGTAGCGCATGCCTGGTCATAGGTATCGCAGTGATGATGGTCGCCCCGCCAAGAAGAACGATCCGCGCGTCTCGGCTGGTGTGGCACTTATCGCCCTTTCGCTCATTTTGGGCTTTTTCAGTGGCTTGCTCACCTTTCTGTTCTTTGAAGACTGGCAGGTTGCGACGCAAGGGATTACCACAGCCGCGACGGTCGATCGCATCGAGGGCTGTTTTGGGCGTGGTTTACAAGGGACCGCGCGACTCGACGTATCGTTTTATGATAATCGCCATCGCTGGCTTGAGGGAAATACCACCTGCACGGTCTTTCACAAAGCGGATGACACGCTTGGAGAAACGGTCTTAGTCCGCTATGCGCCCCAACAACTTGGCGATGCGCCCACTGTCGCGGTACGCTTAGCGAGCGAAGTCAGTGGCGACACAACCGCACTGAAATGGGCGATATTTGGGGACGTTGCATGTTTCGTGGCCTTGAGCATGGGGGGCTTCCTCTTGTACAGAACGGCGCGAAGCAAAAAGAATACTGGGACGAAAAGCCGATGATTTCCTCCGCCGAACAGAGGATACACCCAGGAAGGTAACGAACGATGGACAGCAGCGAAGTCGAGCAGGTGCGGCGCAGCAGTACGCGCTTCCTCATGGGACATCGGCGGAAACGCCCGAAGCAGATGCTAGCCGAGCTAGCGGCGGCTATTGCGCCTGATGCGGCGGCGGATATGTACGGCCAGGGCGAGTTGATCAATGGATTCGAAGGCGAGATGGCGACGCTGCTGGGCAAAGAGGCGGCGGTCTTCATGCCCAGCGGCACCATGGCCCAGCAGATCGCCCTGCGCATCTGGGCGGAGCACACGGGCCAGCGCCGCGTCGCCTTTCACCCCACCTGCCACCTGGAACTATACGAGCAACAAGGCTACCGCGAGTTGCACCACCTGCAAGGGGTGCTGGTGGGCAACCCCACGCAGCTGATGACGCTGGCCGATCTGCAAGCCGTCGCACAACCGCTGGCGGCGCTGCTGATCGAATTACCGCAGCGCGAGATCGGCGGCCAGTTGCCGACGTGGGACGACCTCACCGCCATGACCGACTGGGCACGCGCGCAGGGGCTGCGGCTGCACCTGGACGGCGCGCGGCTGTGGCAGTGCCACGCCTTCTACCAGCGCGACTATGCCGAGATGGCGGGCCTCTTTGATAGCGTGTATGTGTCATTTTACAAGGACCTGGGCGGCATCGCGGGGGCTGTGCTCGCTGGCCCTGCCGACTTCATCGCGCAGGCGCGGGTGTGGCAGCGCCGCCACGGTGGCAATCTGGTGCAGATGTACCCCTATGTGCTCGCCGCGAAACTGGGCGTGCAGCAACATCTGGGGCGCATGGATGCCTATGTCGCGAAGGCTCAGTCGGCGGCGGCGGCCATCACGGCGGCGCGGTTGCCCGACCTCGCCATCGTGCCGAATCCACCGCAGACCAACATGCTGCACGTCTTCGTGCGGGGCGAACGCGACGCGATCCTCCGTGCGGCCCTAGCAGCCTCACAGGCGAGCGACATCTTCGTCATGCCTGGGCTACAGGCGACGCGGGTGCCCGACCAATTCGCCTTCGAGTGGACGGTCGGCGATGCCACGCTGGATGTCGCGGATGAGGAGATCGTCGCGTTGCTTCGCGGCATCGTTGGCTAGCTGCCAGGAGGCATCTGCCGCCCCACACATACACCATGGTGAGGCGGCACGACGCACGCAACGGAGGCATATCCTCACGAATGAGGCTACGCCTCCGCTGGTGCGCGATGGGGGACGACATGGATGTCGGCCCCAGTGGGCAAGCGCAGCAGACGATTGACCACCGAGGCGCGCAGGAACTCTTGCCAGCGTGAGCGCGAAGGCTGGCCGATGACGATCTGCGTCACGTGGTATTCGTGCGCGACCTGGGCCAGCGTCGCGGCGATGTCGCGCCCGGTCGCAGTGATCACCTCGGCCCCCAGGTCGCGCGCCAAACGCACCAGGTCTTGCAGCGCCTTGGGCTGCGGTTCGTTGGCGGTGGGAGCGACGGTCACAGCCAGCAATGGGGCGCGCAGCCCACGTGCCAGCCGCACGCCGTCGCGGAGCAACTGGCTGCCATGACCGCGCGCCTCGAAGGCGACCATGACGCGCTCAGTCGCGGTGTTGGCCCAGGCCAAGTCGCTGGGACTATCACCGTGCATCAACGCTTCGAGCTGGGTTTCGGTCTTCTCGGCGACGCGGCGCAGGGCCAATTCACGCAACGCCGTCAGGTTGCCCATAGTGAAGAAGTTGTCCAGCGCCAGCCGCGCGCGATCTGGCGTGTAGACGTTGCCATGACGCATGCGCGACCGCAGGGCATCGGGCGAGATGTCGATGATCTCGACCTCATCGGCACCATCCAACACGCTATCGGGGATCGTCTCTTGCTGGCGCACCCCGGTGATGGATTCCACGATGTCGTTCAGCCCCTCTAGGTGCTGCACGTTCATGGTGGTGATGACGTTGATGCCCGCGTCCAGCAGCTCTTCGATGTCCTGGTAGCGTTTGGCGTGGCGCGAACCGGGGACGTTGGTGTGGGCCAGCTCGTCCACCAGGGCCACCTGGGGGTGCCGCGCAAGGATGGCGTCGAGGTCCATCTCTTCCAGCGTCACGCTGCCATAGGGCACCTTGCGGCGCGGGATGATTTCGAGGTCGCCGATCTGTTGGTCGGTGATGGGACGCTTGTGCGTCTCGACCAGGCCAACCACGACATCGCTGCCCCGATTTTTGCGCCGCCGCCCTTCATTGAGCATGGCATAGGTCTTGCCGACCCCCGCCGCCATGCCCACGTAGATGCGCAGGCGCCCGCGCCGCTGGGGTGGCGGCGCGTCTTCGTCGTCGCTCGTGTCCGCGTCGCTCGCCGCCGTTGGACGAGCATCGCGCAGTTGCAAGCGATCCAGCAGTTCCTCCGGGTCGGGGCGTCCGTCATCCCGCCAGGCTGTTTCACTCATGCAGTCCCCCCTTTATTCCCCCATAGATGGCCTTCGTGTCTCGTCCCTTTTATTTGCCTTGCGCCCGGTCGAGGGCCTGGTTGAGGGCCAAGACGTTGATGCGTGGTTCGCCAAAGATGCCCAGGAAGCGGCCCTGGATGTGGCTGTCGATCAGCGCGCGCACTTGGTCCGCCGTCATGCTGCGCGCCTTGGCGACGCGCGCGATCTGGTAATAGGCCGCCGCGACGGAGATGTCGGGGTCGATGCCCGAGGCCGACGATGTCACCATGTCGACGGGGATGGGCGTGGTGTCGGGCACATCGGGATTCTCTTTGCGGACCAGGTCGGTGTTCTTTTGCACCTCGGTCAGCAGGGCACTGTTGGTGGGGCCGAGGTTCGAGCCACCCGAACTGTCGGCGGCATAGCCCGTGGCCGAGGGCCGCCCATGGAAATATTGCGGCTGCGTCCACGACTGCCCGATGATGCCCGACGCGATGGTCTGGCCGTTCTTGGTGACGAGCGAGCCATTCGCCTGGCTGGGAAAGAGGGCCTGGGCGATGCCCGTGATCGCCAGCGGGTAAAAGATGCCCGTCAAGATGGTGAAAAGGATCGTCAACCCGATGGCCGGGCGGATGAAGCGCCCCACCAATTGCAGGATCGTCTGTTTCGGCTGTGCCTCGGTCGCCGTTTCGGCGGCGGGCGTCGTAGTCGTTGGCGTTGTCATGGTCGTCATGCTCGTTTCTTTTCTATGGACGGGTTGACCCCACCCTTAACCCCCCTCGCATCTCGCGGATGGAGAGGGGGAACACGGTTAGCTCAGGTGCAGCGCGGCCAGCAGCAGATCGATGGCCTTGATGCCCGCGAAGGGCAAGATGATGCCTCCGACGCCGTACAGCAACAGGTTGTCGCGCAACAGACGACCAGCACCCACCGCGCGATACTTCACCCCGCGCAGCGCCAGCGGAATCAGCGCGATGATGATCAGCGCGTTGAAGATGACGGCTGAGAGGATGGCGCTGTGCGGCGTGGCCAGCCCCATCACGTTCAGCGTCTGCAACTGCGGGAAGGTCGCCACGAAGACCGCCGGGATGATGGCAAAATACTTCGCCACGTCGTTGGCGATGCTGAAGGTCGTCAGCGCGCCACGGGTGATCAGCAGTTGCTTGCCAACCTCCACGATCTCGATCAATTTGGTGGGGTTCGAGTCGAGGTCCACCATGTTGCCGGCCTCTTTGGCGGCCTGGGTGCCGGTGTTCATCGCCACGCCCACGTCGGCCTGGGCCAGCGCGGGGGCATCGTTGGTGCCGTCGCCCGTCATGGCGACCAGGCGTCCGCCCGCCTGTTGCTCGCGGATCAGCTTCATCTTCGTTTCTGGCGTCGCTTGCGCCAGGAAGTCGTCCACGCCCGCCTCGTCGGCGATGGCCTTGGCCGTCAGGGGGTTGTCACCCGTGATCATCACGGTACGGATGCCCATCTTGCGCAGTTGGTCGAAGCGTTCGCGCATGCCCTGCTTGACGATGTCTTTCAGATAGATGACGCCCAGGATGCGTGGCGCGGCGGTGCCGTCGGATTCCGCGACGACCAGCGGCGTGCCGCCCGCTTTGGCGATGCGCTCGACGGCCCCTTGCAGGTCGGCAGGGGTCGCCGCTTGGCGCTCGCGCGCCCAGGTGATCACCGCGTCCGCCGCGCCCTTGCGAATCTCGCGTGCGGCGTGGCCGTTCGCGCCGACATCGACGCCGCTCATGCGCGTCGTGGCGCTGAACGGGATGAAGGTCATCTCGCCCGCGTGGCCGTTGTTGCTCTCGCTCACCTTGTAGGTGTCGCGCGCCAGCACCACGATGGAGCGGCCCTCGGGCGTCTCATCGGGGATGGACGACAGCATGGCGGCCTGGGCCAGCTCCGCCGCGCTCGCGCCGCCGACGGTGATGAACTCGCTGGCCATGCGGTTGCCGAGCGTGATGGTGCCGGTTTTGTCCAGCAGCAGCACGTCCACGTCGCCCGCCGCCTCGACCGCGCGTCCGCTGGTCGCCAGCACGTTGCGCTGCACCATGCGGTCCATCCCAGCGATGCCGATGGAAGACAGTAGCCCACCGATGGTCGTCGGAATGAGGCAGACCAGCAGCGCCACCAGCGCCGTGATGGAAACGGGATTGCCCGAGTAGATGGCGAAAGGTTCCAGCGTCACCACCGCCAGCAAGAAGATGATCGTCAGCACCGCCAGCAAGATATTCAGCGCGATCTCGTTGGGGGTCTTTTGGCGGTTCGCGCCCTCGACCAGCGCGATCATGCGGTCGAGGAAGGTCGAGCCGGGGTCGGCGGTGATCCGTACGATGATCCAGTCCGACAAGACGCGTGTGCCACCCGTCACGGCGGAGCGGTCGCCGCCGCTCTCGCGGATGACGGGGGCCGACTCGCCCGTGATGGCCGATTCATCGACCGAGGCCACGCCCGCGACGATCTCGCCGTCGCTGGGGATGGCGTCGCCCGCCTCGACCAGCACCAAATCGACCTTGCGCAGTTGCGGCGCGGCGACCGACTCAGAGGCCATGCCAGCCTGATAGGCCATCGTGCCAGCGGGCAGTCGCTTCGCCAGGGTGTCGGTGCGCGCTTTGCGCAGCGTGTCGGCTTGCGCCTTGCCACGACCCTCCGCCATCGCCTCAGCGAAGTTGGCGAAGATGACCGTAAACCACAGCCACAGCGACACCGTGAGGATGAAGCCCCGATCCGCGCTGATGCTGCTATCGACCAGCGACCGCAGGAACTCGACGGTGGTGACGACGCTACCGACCTCCACCACGAACATGACGGGGTTGCGCGCTTGCAGACGCGGATCGAGCTTCTTGAAGGAATCGAGGATCGCGCGGCCCAGGATCTTTGGCTCGAAAAGCGAGATCGCTTGGCGGGGTTGCCGCACCGTCGTCTGACGGCGTCCGATGCGGCCCTGTTGCGGATCGGGGGCGTTGCCCGTCACCACTGGTTGATTGACTGACTGTGTCATGGTTCGCACCCCTTTCCTAGAAGGTTTTGCCCGCCAGCATCAGCAGATGCTCGACGATGGGACCCAGCGCGTAGGCCGGGAAGAAGGTCAGCGCGCCCACGATCAGGATGACGCCCACCACCAGCGCGGCGAAAAGGCCGCCCGAGGTCGGCAACGTGCCCGGCCCCGCTGGCGCGATGCGCTTGCCCGCCAGCGCGCCCCCCAGCGCCATGATGGGGATGACGAAGCCGAAGCGCCCGATCAACATCGCGAACGCCCCCGTCCAGTTATAGAACGGCGTATTCGCCGCGATGCCGCCGAAGGCCGACCCGTTGTTGCCCGTCGATGACGTGTAGAGATACAGAATCTCCGACAGTCCGTGCGGCCCCGGATTGGCGATCTGCGAGACGCCGTGCGAGTAGACCACCGCGAAGCCCGAGAAACACAGGATCGACAGCGGCAAGATCAAGAGCGCGATGGAAGCCATCTTCACCTCTTGCTGCTCGATCTTCTTGCCCAGATATTCCGGCGTCCTGCCGACCATCAGCCCCGCGATGAAGACCGAGAGGATGGCGAACATCAGCAAGCCATAGTGCCCCGACCCCACGCCGCCAAAGATGATCTCACCCAGCGCGATATTGAGCATGGGGATCATGCCGCCGATGGGGGTGTAGCTATCGTGCCAGCTATTGATGGCCCCGCACGAGGCATCGGTGGTGATGACCGCGAAAAGGGTAGAGGAGCTGATGCCGAAGCGCGTCTCTTTGCCCTCCATGTTGCCGCCCGGCTGCGCCAGCGAATATTCATGGTAGCCCTGGTCGATCTTGACCAGCGGCGCGTTGGTCGCGTGGACGGTACCCAGCAACGGATTGCCCGCCTGCTCGGCCCCCAGCGTGATGACCGCGCCCGCCAGGAAGAGGAAGCTGACCGCGCCAAAGAGCGCCCAACCGATCTTCACATTGCCCGCGACCTTGCCGAAAAAGTAGAGCAATCCCGCGCCGAAGGCGAAGATCGACAGCATCTCGATCAGGTTCGTGAAGGGCGTGGGGTTCTCGAAGGGATGCGCCGAGTTGGCGTTGAAGAAGCCGCCACCATTGGTACCCAGCATCTTGATGGCCTCTTGCGAGGCGACCGGACCGAGGGCGATGTGCTGCATGGTGCCTTCCAGGCTCGTCACCGCCGCCGTGCCATTGAAGGTCTGCGGCACGCCCTGCCACACCAGGAAGAGCGCGTATACGACGCAGATCGGCAGCAAGATGTAGAGGATGCAGCGCGTCAGGTCCACCCAGAAATTGCCCAGCGACTTGCCGCTGCGCCGCACGAAGCCGCGAATGACCGCGACCGCCAACACGATGCCGACGGCAGCGGAGGTGAAGTTGTGGAAGGCGAGGCCCATCATCTGCGTCAGATAGCTCATGGTCGTCTCGCCCGCGTAGTTTTGCCAGTTGGTGTTGGTGGTGAAGCTCACCGCCGTGTTCCACGCCAGCGCGGGGTCCAGCCCCGCGAAGTTTTGCGGGTTGGCCGGCAAGATGCCCTGCATCCGCTCGATGGCATAGAGCAGCAGCAAACCGACGACGCTGAAGATCAGCATGGCGACGGTGTAGGCCTTCCAGTCCTGCTCTTCCTCTTCCTTGACGCCACTCACCCAATAAAACGCCCGCTCCACCGGATGTAAGACGCGCTCGAACCACGTGTTCTTGCCCTCGAAGACGGCGCTCAGGTACAGGCCGACGGGCTTGGTCAGCAACACGATCAGCCCGAAATAGACGGCGATCTGTGCCAGGCCGTTGAATGTGAATGTCACCGCATTCCCCCTAGAACTGCTCAGGGCGCAACAGCGCCACTACCAGATAGATCGCGACGGCGACCGCGACGAGGCCCGTCAAGATATATTCCACTGCACTTACGCTCATTTCGCCCTCCGCGTCAGGCGCTCGCAGCCCGCGACGAAGGCCAGCAGCACCGCGAACATCGCGAGCGTGACCAGCGTGAATAAAACATCTGCCATGGGGTTACGCATCTCCTCCGGTAGGGATTGGTTCACCCTTCACCAATCGGTCGATCAGGTTGAGTAAGGTAGTGATGGGATACGGCTTCACCAGCACCCCGGCTGGGGCGAACTCGACGATGCGGTCGGGGGGCGGGCGAATCGCCGTCGCCACGATGACGGGTGGCAACGGCTGCCCCCTCGCGCGCAATCGCCGCAACAGCTCCCACCCTGTCTCATCGGGCAGGTTGATGTCGAGGATGATGATGTCGAAGGGCGGTTCGGTGGCGGTCGCCATGACGAACGCCTCGGCCATGCTGCCCGCCTCGGCGACGCTGTGGCCGCGCTTGGCCAGCGTCAGCAATAGCACCCGCTCCAGGGCATAGTCATCTTCCACGATGAGGATGCGCGCCATAATACTGCTCCTTTGCTTGATTTTGGACAAAGAATTACCCGCCCTCATCCGCATGCGTTTTTAGTGGCATAGAGACGAGAACATGACAGACGCGAAACTGGCTCTACGTCGGTTCGGGGCGCTGCATGCGGTAGCCAATGCCGGGTTCCGTCAGCAGCAGTTCCGGGCGACCGGGGGTGCGCTCGATCTTGCGGCGCAGGTTGGCGACCGCCACGCGCAGGTAGGCGACCTCATCCGCGTATTGCGGCCCCCAGACCGCTTGCAGCAACGTCTGATGCGTGATGACCTTGCCGACGTTGCGCGCCAGATAGGTCAGCAGCGCGTACTCCGTCGGCGACAGATGCACGGCGACGCCGCGCACCTCGACCAAGCGCCGCTCGAAGTCGATGGTGAGGTCGCCCATCTGTGCCTGGGCGGCGGGACCCTGACTGCCCGCCCGCTGTGCCGCGTGACGCAGGGCCACGCGGATGCGCGCCATCAGTTCACCGGGGCTAAAGGGCTTGGTCAGGTAGTCATCCGCCCCTTTTTCCAGCGCGGCGATCTTGTCGCCGTCGCGGTCGCGCACCGACAGCACGATGATCGGCACGTCCGACCAGGTGCGAATCTGCTCGGCGACGGCGATGCCATCCAGATCGGGTAGCCCCAGGTCGAGGATGACGACATCGGGGTGCCACTGGGCGACCTGCGCCATGCCCTCGGCCCCGGTGGCGACCCACTGCACCACGAAGCCCGCGCTGATCAGGCTGGCGCGCACGGCGGGGCCGAGCGCCGGGTCATCATCGATGACCAGCACGCGCGCCGACGCGGTGGGGCTGATGCGTGGCTCACTCATGGCTGTCCCCCTCTCCCGCGTTCCCCGCGCTCAACTCTGGTGTGGTCGGCAACGCGAAGGCGAAGGTCGCGCCGCCGCCGGGGGTGTCCTCCACCCAGATCGTGCCGCCGTGGGCACGCACGATGCCCTCCGAGATGGTCAGGCCCAGGCCCGTCCCGGCGGGCAACTGATCGGGGTCCCACGGCAGGGCGCGCTTGAGGCGATAAAATTTGTCGAAGATCGCTTGGCGCTCGCCCTCGGGGATGCCCATGCCATGATCGACGACGCGCACCGTGACGGTGTGGTCATCGGTCTGTTCAGCACGGACCTCGATGGGGCTACTGGGCGGCGAATATTTGATGGCGTTCTCCACCAGATTCAGCAAGACGCGCTCGATCTCTGCGTGGTCCATCGGGGCCAACAGCACGCCGTCCTCGGGCAGCGTGACGGTGATGGGGTGTTTACCCGTCTTATCGGCCTGTTCCAGTTGGCTCAGCACCGTGTCGATGATGTCCTCGACCAAATAGGGCGTCTTTTGCGGTGTCGCCGCGCCCGCCTCTAGCCGCGAGAGGATCAAGATGTTATCGACCATGCGGGCCAACCGCTCTGAGCTATTCAAGATGTGCGTCAGCATCTCATCGCGCGAGGCGTCATCCCAGATCGTGTCGGGCAAGAGCAGGCTGCCCGAAGCCGCGCGAATGGCCGCGATGGGCGTGCGCAGATCATGGGTGATGGACCCCAACAGTGCTGACCGCAGCCGATCCGTCTCGCGCAGGGCAGCCGCCTGGATGGCCTCGCGCTGCAATGCCGCGCGATCCAGCGCCAGCGCCATCTGCGCCGTGACGGCGGCGAAAAGCGTCGGCGTGGCATCGACGGCGACCGCGAGGGGGGCGCGCGCGGTCGTCAGGGCCGCCAGCCCAGCATGGCCGGTGATGCCCAGCACCCCCACCTGCGCACCATTACTGACCAGCGGCACATACCAGGTGAAATGTGGCTCGGCACCCAACACGCGGCCAGGCGACACAGCGACGCTTGTTGTCTCGCCATCATTCCACACGCGGGCGGCGGCGGCCAGGTGCTCAGGTGCGTCCAGGGGCAGATGCTCGGCATCGGGCACGGGCGCGACGCTGATGGAGCGCAGTTGCAGGTGCCCCTCGGCATCGGGCAAAAAGAGGCTGCACGCCAGCATCCCCGCGTCGGTGAAGGTGGCTAGGGTGCGCGCCGTGACTACCTGGGCCAGATCCACGGCAGGGGCATCGCTCGCGAGATGCTGCGCGAGATCGTAGAGGGTGCGGATGCGCTCGCGCCCCAGGACGGCCTCTTGCTCGCGCCGCCGCGTCTGCGCAGTAAGTTGGCTGATGACCAGCCCCGTCGCGAAGAGTGCCGACAGCGACACCCACTCTGCCGGGTCATTGACGGTGAAGGTATGGTACGGCTCAATGAAGAACCAATCATACGCGAGGAAGGACAACAACGCGCTGAATATCGCGGGTCCGCTGCCAAAACGCCACGCCAAGGCGATGACGGCCAACAGATAGAGCAAGGAAATATTGCTGACATGCGTCACGTGCCGCAGGATGGCGATGGCGCACGATATCAGGATGATGCTGACGAACGCCCAGCCGAGCCCCACCAGTTCTTCGCGCACGCGCTCGGGGTGGTCACGCAGCCAGACACGAGTGCGATCCCACGCCGCGACGATATACGGGTCACGCGCGAGCCGCGGCCCCGTCACGATGGCCGAGGTTGGCATTGGGTCCATGATCAGCCGCCCCTCTTACCTGGGCATGCCTATGATGCATGCGAACATCTTTATTGTAAGATGCCATGCATAAAGAAACGGTAAAGATCGCACGCTGCCCCATCAAAATTGTATAAAGATTCGCGCCGTCAGTCGCTTCATCCTTTGCATGACGCGATATCATGAAATCGCCTCTGTGGCGGCGCGCCGTTGAACGCCACGTGCACGTGCCTTCGCCTGCTCGATGGCGCGATCCTTTGGCGGCGCGTTCGTTTCCAGCGCATCGAGCAAATGGCGCGAGGCCTCAACGATCTGGTCAACGGCGGCCAGGAAGGCGGCCTCGTTGGCTTGAGAGGGCTTGGTGAAGCCGCTGATTTTCCGCACGAATTGCAGCGCCGCCGCGTGAATCTCTTCTTCGGTGACGGGTGGCGCAAAGTTGTACAACGTCTTGATGCTGCGACACATAGCGATCCTCTCCTGCTATACCGTCTTTCTGGAAGAACACATCTCACCCCGAAGTCGCGCTTCGGCACAGAGATGTGCTCATGCAAAAGAAAAGATCGTCCCCAGAAACCCGAGAACGATCTTCTGTGGACCACTACACCGCATGGACCGTATCTGGCTCGATCACATACATGATGCGCTGCTCGACCCTGCCGCCGTAGGATTTGTATTCGGGGTCGTTGCGATACTTCATCGAGAGCTTGTTGATGTGTTCACGCCCGCCCTCAGTCTCAGCGTGGATCGCGGTCACATGCCCCATGATTTCGACCCAGTGGTAATCGTTTTGGGGATCGATGACTAACACCGTCACTTTGGTGCCCTGCTCCATATTGCGCGCCTTGCGGGCGCTATCCGGTGAATTGACGCGGATGTTCGTCCCGTCGTAGTCAAACCAAACCGGGACCGTGTGCGGTTGGCCATCGGGATTGATGGTGCTGAGGGCACATACCAAAGAGCGGTCGCCTAAGAGGTCTTGCACGGATGCGGGAATTTCTGCGGGCATGGTAGAGCGCCTTTCTGCGCCTGTGCGCATCGAAACGACGGACGGATTGAGCAAGCTCATAGCTGGCCTCAAGGGGAAATTATAGCACAAGGGGCACGCGGACGGTGGGCGAAAGGTTGATGCATAATTGAAGTGGAGATCAACATTGTGTCCGTGGTAAATAGCTGATAAACTAAATTTGGGAAGACACTAAGCTAGGAGATTTTTATGCCCAATGATTCTCGACAAAACACGCCTTATCAGCCAACTAATCAAGCTAAGCGGGTGTTGCCCATATGGGCGATTGTATCATTGGTTGGTATGGTATTTGCCCTTCTGGTCGTCTTGTGTATACAGTCCTCAATAAACTCAACAACAAGTCAAAAAACCACAACAACTTCAGTTATGGGAACTCCTGCTCCTAAAGTATCCCTGTATAGTGCAACTTTGGGGGGAACTTTTGAAGGGTTTCGAAATAAATTTGGTTCGCCATCTGGGCCGGATGCTTTTCAAATTTCAGCAAGCGATACACCTGCAATACTTATAAGTCTTACTCTTGACATCGCTTTAGATGGAAACTACCATGCGACTTTGATTGAATGTAATAGCGCTGACGAAAATTATATTCTGCAATTCTTACCTCCCGATTCTCGTCTCATAGATAAGAATCAACATATATATTATAGTGAACAGTTACGATACGCCTTTGCTGCCAAATATTTTAGGGGAGTAGCCTCTGGCAACTTTCAATGGAAATGCCATGTAGACGGCTCGTTTTTTAGCGATGGATGCAAGATAGAAGTGGGGATAGTTACATAAAAGAAAAAAAGGCTAAGATATTAGACTACATCTTCTTGGCTTAAAAACTTAGCCTACGCTGAACCCTCGCTTTCTTTGCATTTTCATCTCTATCTCTACATCATCTCTAGCATTTCGTGGCATAGAATTTTTTTGAAAGGCGTGGTGGCATAAGAGTTGGTCAGCAGTGTAGACTGTCAGCCCCAAGCAGCCGATTTAGCCGATCATCTGGTCTAGCTTCACATCGAAGCATTGGCGAATCATCTGCTTTACCAGCGACAATTTCGGAGACACCAAAAAACAGCGGAATGATATCTCTTCTCTGCTTGTCTGTCTCCAGACGTGGCACAGAGCGGATTTCAGCCGCTGTCACGAGGGAAAGGTGGATGCCCAGGGACTCGAACCCTGAACCTAGCGATTAAGAGTCGCTTGCTCTGCCATTGAGCTAGGCATCCGTATAGGGGCAGTATATCGTATAGCAAGGGTGTTTGTCAACACGGGCAGAGGACAGAACCATCCCGCACCAATGCGACACCCGCTGGCGTGAAGCGCACTGGCATGTGGGGCCACCTGTCGCGAAACAGGCAGCCCCACATCAGACGCTATGACGACGCTTCGGATTCCGTTGGCGCGTCGGGCTTGACATCGTCGGGGACGGGGACACCGTTCGCACGCTCTGCGGGGGCAGGCGGATCGTTCTGACGCGTGCGCGCCTGAGCGAAGGCCGCACCGAAGGCGGTCGTGGGTGCATCATCCGGGGCGATGACGGGGGCAGGCGGCGGAGTCGGCGCGGTGCCGGTGTTCGCCGTGCCATTGCTGCGCGGTGCAGGGGCCGCCGCGATGGCATCCGCCGCCGCGTGGTCTTGCTGCATCTGGCTGTAGGCGTGGTCGAGTTGATCGTCGCTGAGTGCGGGTTCGGCACTGGTGGGCGATGAGGCCTCACGCATGCTCAGACCCAAACGGCGGCGGTCGCTCTCGATGCGCAACACGCGCACCTGCACCTCTTGGCCCTCGTGCAGGGTGGCCTTGGCGTCATTCGTGGGCGGATAAATCTCCGTCACATGGATGAGGCCCTCGATGCCATTCTCGATGCGGGCAAAGGCCCCGAACGGCGCGATCTTGGTGATCGTCCCTACCACCAACTGGCCTACCTGGTAACGCTCCTCGACGGTCGACCAGGGGTCCAGCTCGGCGCGCTTGATGGACAGGGCGATCTTTTTGCGCTCTTTGTCGATGCTGAGCACCTGCACCTCGACCTCTTGGCCGACGTGGAGGATCTCGCTGGGGTGGTTGACGCGCGACCAAGCGAGTTGGCTGATGTGCACCAAGCCATCGGCACCACCCAGGTCAACGAACGCGCCGAAGTGGGCCAGGTTGCTGACCACACCGTGACGAATGTCGCCTTCCTTGAGTTCGCCCATCAGTTCGTCGCGGCGGCGTGTGCGCCACTCTTGCATCGCCAACCGCTCCGAGAGGATGAGGCGGTTGCGGCTGCGGTTGATCTCGATGATCTTGAGCTTCAGGTTTTTGCCGACCATCGCTTGCAGCTTGCCCAACGTCTCGGCGTTTTCCGAGCTGTCGTCGCGCTTGAGGTTCATGATCTGGCTGATGGGCACGAAGCCGCGCACACCGTCCAGATTGACAATCAAGCCGCCTTTGTTGCTCTCGATGACCTTGGCGTCGATGATGTCGCCGCGCTCAAACATCTCTTGCGCCACACGCCACTGGCGCTCTTGGCTGGCGCGGCGCACCGAGACGATGGCGTGCCCCTCGGGCGTCTCGGGTTGCAGAACGTATACCAAGATAGTGTCATTGTAATGGATCTCATCCAATGATCCATAGCCGTTCGGTGAAAGCTCTTTCAGGGGCAGAACTGCCTCAGATTTTAGACCGATATCGACCAGAATCTCTTCGCGATCGATTGCAACGACAGTGCCTTCCACGACATCGGCGCGCTTCACACTTTTGAGCGCGTGCGATGGTTCATCGAGGTAGCTCGCCATGGTTTCTTCGGGCGATTCCTCTGCCGTGTCTTGTTGGCCTGTCATAAAATTGTCATCCATTGTTGTGTGTACCCGCCCGCTCAGGATTTTCGCGGCGCGTCAAACGCAGCCGCTCCGCCATGCTGGGAGCATGACGCGCTGTGCTGGTGATCCCCCTCAAATGTGGGTTCGTTAGTAGACGCGCGAGCCTGGCTCAAGCGCGTGGCGATGGCCGTGGAGAGCGCACAGGCGACCGCAGGGTACAGGCCGCCACAGTGCGACCGGTACCAGAAACATCCCGCGTGGGGTCAGTGTGGTGTTGTCGTCGTGGCACGCCCTCGACCGCTCGTCACCGAGAAAGCGACTAAACGGGCTAGAGGATGCGTGTGCCCCCCACTTCGTCGCCTCATTATAGCAAACATGTCACGTTTTGGCAAGCCAATTCTCCTATTTCTAGGGGAGAGGTCCTAGATCTCGTGTCTTTTTGCCCATTTTGCCCGACAATAGGAGGGAGGAAAGGGGTGCCAGATGACCATAACACGCACAGAGGCACTGAATGACATCGAGCGGCTAGCCGCCCATCTGGCGACACGGTTCCCCCTCCCCCGCCTGCCACTGGATGCCGAGGCACAGATGGCGCGGCCATCGGCGGTGCTGGTGCCGCTCTTCGCCGGAACCGACGGAGCACCCCACCTGCTTTTCACCGAACGCTCGCGGGCGCTGGCACGGCACAGCGGCGAGATCTCGTTCCCCGGCGGCAAGCGCGACCCAGGCGATCCCTCGCTGCTGGCGACGGCGCTGCGCGAGGCGCATGAGGAGATCGGGCTAGCCCCCGAGCGAGCGGCGATCCTGGGGATATTACCCCCCGTCTTTACGGTCGTCAGCAATTACGTGATCACGCCTTATGTGGCACAGATCCAGGGGTCGCTGGCCGATATCGCCCCGGCGGTGAATCCGCTGGAGGTCGCATCCGTCATCGACGCGCCGCTGGCAGAGTTGGCGGCACCAGACATCATGCACACCGAGCAATGGGAACGGCGTGGCCAGCGCGTGACGGTCCATTTCTACCAATTCGGGCCGCACCGCATCTGGGGCGCGACGGGGTACATCTTGACGCAATTTTTGACGCTGCTGCCCACCACCTAGCGATCATCCACTGTTACCAAGGGCGACCTCGACCGTCTGACATAATGAGTCGCCCTTTTGTGTGGCGACGCCCTCCCACTTCGTCGTTTGGTTGGTGAAGCGTGCCCCCCTTCATCAACGCCACCGATATTTCCCCCTAGCTCACCCGCTGAGCGCCCTCCATCCCCCAGCGTTGCCCCCCTGAGGGATGCTGTTGTCGTCGTCATGTCGTCATTGGCAGGAAGCCCCATTTCCCCCGTGACCGCCTGTTTTGAGTAGGGTGTCAGGGAATACGTTCAGAAAAAAGAAAACGAGTCGCGAAGCCATGTTGCTTGATGTCGTGTTTTCGCCGGGCGAGATCGCGCTGGCACTGGCCGCGCAGCCTGGCGCGGCGTGCGCGGTCATCGATGTGGTGCGCGCCACGACCACCCTCACTGTACTGGGCGAGGGTGGGGCGGCGCGCGCCCTGGTCGCGGCGGATGTGGCGGCGGCACGGCGACTGCGCGTGGCGCATCCGGGGGCGCTGCTGGTCGGCGAGGTTGGCGGGCTGGCTCCCGAGGGCTTTGACGTTGGCAACGCGCCCTCCGTGCTGGGGCGACGCGACGTGCGCGGACGCGACATCATCTTCGCCACGACGAACGGCACCCGCGCGATGCAAGCGGCCTATCAGCATGGCGCGGGGAGCATCCTCGCGGCATCGCTGCGCAACGCGGGCGCGGTCGCCGACGCGGCGCTGCACCATGACGCGTTTTTGCTGCTCTGCGCGGGCCTGTCGGGACGCGTCGCGCTGGATGACCTCTTCGCCGCTGGCTACATCGCGCGGATGATCGCCGAGCGTGCAGCCGCGCGTGGCAGGGCGCTGGACCTGACCGAAGGCGCGGTGATGGCGCTCTCGCTCGCCGTGAACGCGGGGGAGTCGCTAGACATGCTGCGGCGCTCACAGGGCGGGCGCAACACCCTCGCCATCGAGATGGCTGAGGATCTGACCTGGTGCGCTGCGGTCGATGCCAGCACGATCATCCCACGCATGACGGGCACGACAGCAGAGGGAGCATTGATCTTCACCTTCGCGTGACATCGGGCGACCACTAGCCATGCGGGCACTCAATCGGATAGAATAGAGCCAGACGAGAACCCCCTCTCAGGAGGTGCCCCGCATGACGGTTTCGGCTTCATCCCTGCCCCGCGTGGAGACGACGCGGTATGACATCCCCGCTTTCGTGGTGGAGATCGAGCAATTCATCGCCACGGGCGCGGCACGGCCCACCGTGGTGGCCCAGGTAGAACGTTGCCTGCAACGGCTGCTGCTGACCCCTGATCTGCTGACCCCCGAGCAGCGCGTCAGCCTCCCCGACCGCTATAGCCCCAACCTCATCACCGTCGCGCCCAGTGGGGCCTTTTCCGTGGTGGCGCTGGTGTGGCGGCCCGGCCAACAGACGCCTATCCACGATCATATCTGTTGGTGCGTCGTGGGAGTGCTCGAAGGCGTCGAGCGCGAGACACGCTACCATCTGCGCGGCAACGACGTGGGGGAACGCTGGTTGGCCCCCGCCGACATCGAGCTGATGCGCCACGGCGTCACGGGCGTGCTGCTGCCACCAGACGAAAACATCCATCAGGTGTGCAACGCGGGCGAGGATGTCGCCATCTCGCTGCACATCTATGGGGCGGATCTCGCGACGATGGCCACGCATTCCAGCATCAATGAGTGCTTTGACCAACTGCCCGTGCGCGACGACCAGGGCGGCCACGCGATCCCCTGGCGCGCGGTAGAGGACCCCGAGTGCGCCACCCCCTATGGGGCGCGTAACGTCTAACTAGAGGATGTTGACCGAGCGCGCGACGATCATCACGAGGATCAGCAGCGAGATGCTGCTCTCGGCCATCATCAGCACCTTGGCGCGGGGCGTCAGGGGTACCGAATCAGCGGCACTAAAGGCCGTGGCGGTGCTGAAGGCTAAGAAGAAGTAGTCGATGTACGCGGGCACCCATTGCGCGGTGTTCCCATCGCTTTGCTGCGGAAACTGAAAGTCGATGGCTTGGTGCCGCCGTCGGTGACGACCAACGGGGCCATCGCCATCGACCTCCCAATACCAAACGGCGAAGACGCCTATACTGATGACCCACAACAGCGCAGCGGGCTTCAGCAGCGCGCGCCCCGGCAGTGGCTGACTGGCCGTCAGGCCATGCACCAAGAGCCCCACGGACACCAGTAGCGCTGCAGTCAGGAACCCCAGCAAGGTAAGGGTAAAGGGGCGGATCAAGCGATGGGCCATCCCCTGCTCGGCGAAAAAAAGCAACGCGAGCGCGGGTGAGGCCAGGGCGAGCACCAGCACCAACGGCAACCAATTGGGGCCAAAGATGAGGCTGCTCGGCATGATGAGGTAGAGAATACCCACCATCAGGGAACCGCCCGTCGCGGCCACGAGTTGTGGCAGGGCCTCGGAGCGACTGATGGGCACAGACGATTTATCGCGCATCCGGCTATCCATTTCATCGGAGATGCTAGAAAAAACGCCCCATCCGTGAAGATGGGGCGTGAAAAAGGCCTATGCGCAGGGGGAGCGGCGATGTCCTATTTTCCCGGCGGGCTTCCCCGCAAGTATCGTTGGGGCTGAAGGGCTTAACGACCGTGTTCGGGATGGGAACGGGTGTGGACCCCTTCGCTAAAATCACCGGTCCCCCTGCGCATACGCAGGTGTACCGCTATGTGGTTGTTCAGACGCGGTGGAGACAAGGGGGCTCGAACCCCTGACCTTCTGAATGCAAATCAGATGCTCTCCCAACTGAGCTATGTCCCCAAAGGTGACAGTGGACCAACGGCATGGATTGTACCACACCAGGAGAGCGGCGTCAAGGATGCAAACCGAGGCATCTGGTGGGCCTGCCCTGGCTCGAACAGGGGACCTCAGTCTTATCAGGACTGCGCTCTAACCAACTGAGCTACAGGCCCTCGGCGAAGCAACCGGGTGAACGACTGAAGAGTGAGTAGAACGAACAAAGAAGTCATCGACTTCGAGTGAAGAAAAACCTAATCGTCCCAAATGCTAAGACCACAGTGCCGAGGCACTATGACCGACCTAGGATTGCTTCCCGGTAAGGAGAAGAATGTATCCCTAGAAAGGAGGTGATCCAGCCACAGCTTCCGCTACGGCTACCTTGTTACGACTTCACCCCTATCACGGGCCCAACCCTGGACAGGCGTGTCTCTTGCGAGTTCACTACCCAGCTTCAGGTGTGACCCACTTTCGTGGTGTGACGGGCGGTGTGTACAAGACCCGGGAACGTATTCACCGCAGTGTGCTGACCTGCGGTTACT
>JBBQSR010000005.1:0-24341 GCA_038234855.1 Ktedonobacterales bacterium
GCCCGACCTGTACCTGAGCATGGCGAACACTGGCAAGGGGGCCACCATCCCGGCGGTTTATCAGCCCTATTACCTGGCGAGTGGCAGACCGGCGCAGTGGGCCGTCACGGTCAGCACCGCCGCACGCACGGCCAGCGCCACCAACGTGCCCATCACCGACGTCGGCCCCTGGAACGAAGACGATAACTGGTGGGACGCCAACGGCACCATCGCCACGCTCCCCGCCACCTGCCCCGTCGCCGCCACACTCATCAACAGTGACGCCACCCACAATCCCCTGGTGAATGGCATCTGTCCGAATGGTCGCAACCTGCGCCGCCTCTATTACTATCTGCTCTATGGCCATGGGGGTTTACCCTTCTTCGGCACGGGGGCGTATGCGCCGAGTGGCAGTTTCGCCGATGGCACCGCATGGCCGCTGGCCTTGCCGACCCTCTGCGCGGAAACCATCGTCGCCAGCATCAACAACGATGGCATCACCTGCGCGGGGAATCCGGGCGCGGGCTACAACGCGAACCATGGCGCGTGGCTGCGCGACGGCACGAATGACGCGCCCATCCTCAACCAGGCCAGCATCGATCTCAGCCCTGCCGTGGACGCCGCGCTGGGCTGGACGTACCCCTCCAGCGGGCTGGTCATCGTCAATGTCGCCACGCTGCCATAATCGATCTCAACAATAACGAAACACCAAACGCTCGCACCATGGCCACTGGTCATGGTGCTGTCCTATTTTTGCGCGAGAAATCGACTTTGTGTCTCATTGCGAACTTTTAGGATGACCAGGGGTATCAACGGTGTAGCAGCATGCCCATGTCGCCGAGAAAGGAGCAGAGCATCGTTGAACCCATCTTCTGCGGAAGCCTTGTTACTCGCGCGCATCGCTCGTGGCGACCAGGGCGCGCTCGACGTCCTCTATGCGCTGTATCGCCCGCGACTGTGGCGCTACCTGCAAGGGCTGCTGGCGAGCGATGCCGGGCAGA
This sequence comes from Ktedonobacterales bacterium, assembly GCA_038234855.1. GTDB lineage: Bacteria > Chloroflexota > Ktedonobacteria > Ktedonobacterales > JACDGC01 > JACDGC01. Next base: position 981 of record JBBQSR010000005.1, read on the forward strand.
TCGAAGAGATCATGCAAGATGTTTTCCTGGCGGTGTGGCACCGTGCCGCCACATTTCGCGGCGAATCTTCCGTGGCTGCCTGGATCTTTAGCATCGCGCGGCATCAACTGCACAATGCACGCCGTCATGCCCAACGTCGCCCAGAGGGGCATAGCGAGTCGCTGCTGGTCGATGCAGAAGGTGAGCATCGGTCAGATGGGCAAGAACCTTCCCTCGAAGAGGTGGTCGTCGCGCGTCTGGCACTCGCAGAAGCATTGGCACGACTTTCGCCCCACCATCGCGAGGTATTAGACCTTGCATTTCACCACGGCTTCTCGCTCGACGAGATGGCAACGATTCTCCACGTTCCCTTGGGGACGATCAAGAGTCGCATGCATGCTGCACGGCGGGCACTCGCCATCTCCCTGGATGCCGTCGAGGAGGTAGTCCCCCATGACCGATGATCAGTGCCTCGACATGCTACCCTGGTACGTCAATGGCACTTTGGATGCCGCCACAACAGCAGCGGTGACGGCCCACCTGTTGACCTGCTCAGCATGTCGCCACGAACTCGCACGCTGGCACACACTGGCGCACGCCGTGGCTACCCAGCCGCGCCCGGCAGATAGCCCACGGATGGCCGATGTCACCCGTGCTGCCCTGCATCAGTCTCTCGTACACGCTCATGCTCAGACGAAAGGAATTGCCTTCATGCCCGAAGCATCTCAACCCACTCGTAAGCCATTCCCCATGCCGACGCGACGCTCGGCGTTCCCCGTGGTGGCGATTGTGTTGGTGGCCCTCATTATCTCAAGCGCGGTGCTGTTCGCGCACCAGCGCAATGGCGCATCGCCGGGTGCCCTGGCGAGCGCCACGGTGCAGCCATCGCCACACTGCACGGCGAAAACGGTGTTCACCGGCACCGATACCACGAGCCACTTCACGAACGCCGGCCAATCGGTCACGGTCAAGGGTGTCACCGTGACGCTCAATGATTTTTCTGCGGACTATACACGCATCATGATCGCACTCACCACCGACACCGCACCAGCAAGCGCATCCTATGGCTATTTTCCAGACTCGCTCACGCTCTCGTTGGCTTCTGGCCAAACGTTAGGAAGCTATGGGCTGCCAAGCGGCGTCGATGCGGCAAACGCCAAAGAATATCACAGCCTCGCGCGGTTGTTGCCAGTACCCCTCTCAGCGGTGAAAGGACCGCAAACGGGCACGATCATGATCCATCAGATGAGCGCCGGGGAAGGGAAACCAGTCCTTGAAGGCGTGTGGACGCTGCCGATTACCTTCACCGCCCCGCAGCCGCGTACGATTGCTGACCTCACCTGCGCAGCACCAACATTCAGCGGTTTCAGTGTCGTCCCTACCTCGGTAGCGGTGGTGCCGGGGAAAGCGCAACTCGACGGATACCCCGGTGGGGTGATGCTCACGTTGTGTTTGCTCGGCGAAACAGAGTTCAGCATTGCTCCCTTTCACGTGTCTTACCAGGACAAAAACGGGGCAGGCGCTAATGACCCCACGAAATTCGCCGAAGCGCTGCTGACGCTACCTGATGGCCGACAACTCACCCCACAAGTCGATCTGACTGGCGAGGAACCGTGCACAATCGGTTCACGGCGCGGCATGCTGCACCACTTCACCTATCTGACGCCACTGCCGACCCTGACGGGGCACTTTACCTTCACCGTCCCATTTTTGCTCAAAGGCACTACCAAGCTGGTGCGTGTCGCAGGTCCTTGGCACTACGAGTTTGAACTGCGCTAGTGCCACGCCAGCCACTCATGCAAGGGCCACCCAAGTAGCAGCGATAGGTTTGCTGCACCTGGGTGGTGCTGTGTGGTACTGGCGAACCATCACCGCAAAGCTACCTACGCCCCCGCTGCGGGCTTGGTCAGCCGTGGCACGCGGGTACGAACGGAGGGCGCGGGCAACGAGGGCTGGGCTGATACCTCAGCCAGGGACGGTGCGGTGGAGCCGACCTTCAGTTTGGGACCGCCAGCGATCAGGCCCAGCCGCAACGCGATGGCGACGGGCACCTTGACCAACGTGTGTTGCCAGCGCAGCTTGCCCTCGCCGCGCTGGCCGACATGCTGCCACACCTCGCCGCCCTCTTTCAGCAGCCGTTTCAGTTCATATTCACTCGTGGCACAGACGATTATCGAATCCAGGGTCATGGTGTTTCCTCCATCAAACATCTGTTCTAAATGACTATAGCATATCCGGTAAGGGAAAGCGAGCATCGCTACCAACGGCACAGCGCCACTGCACGTGGGAGGCAAGGCGCACCTGCCAGGGGTATCACCCGCGACTCTCGGCCTGTGCGGCGATGGCTAGATGGTCGGCAGTTGCACGCCCCACAGGCCGCCGAGATCCTCCTTGGGTGGTAGCCCCAGATGGTGATAGGCGTTGCGGGTGGCGATGCGGCCACGGTTGGTGCGCGCGATGAAGCCCAGGTGCAATAGGAATGGCTCCATCACATCCTCGATGGTTTCGGCGGCTTCGCTGAGGGTGGCGGCGAGCGTCTCGACGCCCACGGGGCCACCGTTGAACTTCTCGATGATGGCCAACAGGTAGCGGCGGTCCAGCAGATCCAGACCCAATTCGTCGATCTCGAGCGCGGCCAGGGCGTCGCGCGCGACGGGGCGGGTGATGTGCCCATCCGCGCGCACCTGGGCATAGTCGCGCACGCGCCGCAGCAGCCGATTGGCGATACGCGGGGTGCCACGCGCGCGACTGGCGATCTCGTCGGTGCCGGTCGATTCGATGGGGACACGCAGGATCTTCGCGGAGCGGTCGATGATCAAGCCCAGCGCGGTGGGGTCATAGTAGTCGAGCCGATAGATCGCGCCGAAGCGGTCGCGCAGGGGGGCGGCGAGCGAGCCGAGCCGCGTGGTCGCGCCCACCACGGTGAAGTGCGGCAGATTCAGTCGCACGCTGCGGGCGCTGGGACCTTTGCCGATCATCAGGTCCAGCGCGAAGTCTTCCATGGCCGAGTAGAGACGTTCCTCGATGGCGCGGCTCATCCGGTGGACTTCATCGATGAAAAGGATGTCGCCCGCCTCGAGGGTGGTCAGCAGCGAGGCCAGGTCGCCGCCATGCTCGATGGCCGGGCCGCTGGTCATGCGCAGATTCGCGCCCATCTCTGCCGCCAAGATGATGGCGAGCGAGGTCTTGCCCAGGCCGGGCGGGCCATAGAGCAGCACGTGGTCCAACGCCTCGCCGCGCCCCTTCGCCGCCTCGAGCAAGATCTGCACCTGCTCTTTGACCTTGTCTTGCCCGATGTATTCGCGCAGCAGTCGGGGCCGCAGACTGCCCTCGGTTTGATCTTCGTCTTGCCAATCTGGCCCTGTGATGCGCTCGCTCGCCATAGGTCCAACCTCGCGCTGAAATCGCCCGAACAGATGTTCTGGATAGAGTATAGCATGAGACTATTCTTGGAGTATCGCATAAAAGTGGCAGGGTGAGACAGGGCGACGCCGACATCCCCCGCGCGATACCGCTCATCCAGACCCATCCGTAATGGCGGATTTGTCCCCGGTTCCCGCCGTTACGGGTGGCGCGGAATGAAGGCGACGGGGAGGTTGCTGAGGCCAGCGATGCCCTGGATGGCGTTGCCATAGTTGGCGGGAATCGACGGTTCCTCGAGCGGCGCGTGCACCTGCTGGCCCGCGAAGCGGAAGACGCCCAGGTGCAACGCGAAGGCGCGCTCGATGGTGGCGACCGTCGCGGTGACGCGCATGGTGAGCCGACTCGGCGTGACCTCGAGGATGGTGAAACCGGCACTTTGCAGATAGGCGCTCAGTTGCTGGATGGTACTGGGCGTCTGGCCGAAGCGGTCGGCATAGGCTTGCGGGGTGAGGTACTGATGGTACTGCGGCGAGGCCGGGTCATTGACATCGTGGGTGAACCGCACCAAGTCAGCGGCGTTGCGCGGGCGCAGGGTGATGGTGAGGGCGAGGACGGCCTTGCAGTCGAGCGTGTGCAGCGGCACGACGCCGCGCAAGATGGGGATGAGATGCCCCGCCAGGGTGATGCGTTCCTGCCCGCGTAACGTTTCGCCGCAGTAGGCGGGCTGGGCCGACGCCGCGACGGGCACCGCCATGCCGATGAAGAGGCCCAAGAAGATGAGCGTCGCTACACAGGCCGTGAGGGCCGCTTGCCATTGGTGCCGCGTGATCCACGTTTGCATCCTCACCGCCTCCTCATTACGTGCCGTGACTGATCATGTCTGCCTTTTGCCGCCCATATAGTGTACAATATCCTGGGGGCGAGGGAAATATGACGGTACTCACAGATTCTTATGGGCGGCGCATCACGAGCATGCGCCTGTCGATCACGGACCGCTGCAATTTTCGCTGTGTCTATTGCATGCCAGCGGAGGGGTTGCCGTGGCTGCCTAAGGCGGACATCCTGACCTACGAAGAACTGACGCGGGTGGCGCGCGTCGCCGTCGAGATGGGCGTGGAGCAACTGCGCCTGACCGGCGGTGAGCCGCTGGTGCGCCGCGACGTGCCCGAACTGGTGCGGATGCTGCACGGCATCCCCGGTCTGCGGTCGCTCAGCCTGACGACGAATGGGACGCGGCTGCCACAATTGGCTGGCCCCTTGGCCGAGGCGGGGCTGACGCGCATCAACGTCAGCCTCGATACCCTCATCCCTCACAAATTCTTTCAACTGACGCGGCGCGATGCCCTGGCGGGCGTGCTGGCGGGGCTGGCGGCTCTGGAAGCCTTTCCGCAGATCACGCCGATCAAGGTCAACGCGGTGGCGATGCGCGGCTTCACCGAGGACGAGGTGCTCGACTTCGCGGCCCTAGCCCGCCGCAAGCCCTATGTCATTCGTTGGATCGAGTTCATGCCGCTGGACGCCGATGGCATCTGGCGCAAAGAAGATATCTTGACCGGCGGCGAGATCTTGGCGATGATCGAGGCGCGCTACGGGCGGATGACCCCAGTGACGGAGGGGAGCGCGGCGGAGACGGCGCGGCGCTACCGCTTCCCCGATGGCGTCGGCGAGGTCGGCTTCATCAATCCCGTGAGCGAACCCTTCTGCGCGTCGTGCGACCGCATCCGCCTGACCGCCGAGGGGGGGCTGCGAACCTGCCTCTTTTCGCATGAAGAAACGGACCTGCGCGCGATCCTGCGGGGTGGGGGCAGCGACGCGGATGTGGCGGCGGCCATTCACGCGGCGGTGCAGCACAAGGAACTGAAGCACCACATCAACGATGGGCAGTTCACACGCACCCGTCGCTCGATGTCGATGATCGGTGGCTAGCGACCGATGAGCATCCTGTTTGGGTTGACGGCTGCGGTGTGCTGGGGCGCGGCGGATATGCTGGCGCGAGCGGTGACGCGACTGATCGGGACGGTGCGGACGCTGCTGGTGATGCAGGGGCTGGGGTTCGGCGGACTGACGGTGCTGTTGTGGGGCACGGGCGGCTTTGCGGCGCATGTGGCGTGGCAGGGGTGGGCCTGGGCGTTGCTGGCGGCGCTGTTGAGCATGCTGGGTTCGTTGGCGCTCTATCGCGCGTTCGAGATCGGCATCATCTCGGTGGTGTCGCCCATCGCGGCGACCTATGCGGCGGTAGCGGTAGTGCTGGCGCTGCTGACGGGGACGCGGCTGAGCGCGCCACACGGGGTCGGCATCGTCGTGGTGCTGGTCGGGGTGGCGCTGGCGGCGATGGGCGGGCCAGATGAGACGGCGGTGGGCGTGGAACTGGTAAGCGATGCGACGACCCACCAGGCCGGGCGCGCGAATGCGACGCGCGGGGTGTGGCTGGCGGCGCTCTCGTCGCTGCTCTTTGGCGTGACGTTTTGGCTCTTTGGCTGGCGGGTGACGCCCGCGCTGGGGGGCATCGCACCGGTCTGGGTGGTGCGCCTGACCACCGCCTCGGTGCTGGGGATCGTGGTGCTGGCCGGGGGCGACCGTCGGGCGCGCACCGAGCCATCACCCGTGTGGCTTTGGAGCGCGCTGATGGGCATCGCCCTCCTCGACACGATGGGCTATGTCGCCAATGTGGCGGGGCTGGCGCAAGGCGATGTCGCGGCGGTAAATGTGCTGTCATCGCTTTTCAGCGCCGTGACGGTGCTGCTGGCCGGGGTCTTTTTGCGCGAACGGCTGCTGCGCCGCCAATGGGTCGGGCTGGTGACGATCCTGGTGGGCGTCGCACTGGTGAGCCTTTGACGCTCCGCATGGGCGAAAACCACAGCGGATTCTTGGGTCAACCAGCATGCGTACACATCAACAGTACTGCCAACAGGTAGTTGAAAGACAACACCACAACCACGACCACAACGGTGCTGGCCAAGACCCGCAACACCAGCGGCACATGGGTGCAGGTGACGGCAAGCGCCACCGCTGGGCATTCCGTGACGCTGACCCTCACCAGCCACGACGACAACGACTCGGGCGACCCCACCCACACGCGCTATGATAACGTGAAACGTGAGCTAGCCACCAGCGCGATCGCGGATGGGGAGGGATGGACCACGCTGGTCGTTTCCCCTCCCCATTTTGTGTGCTATGCTCTTGGTAAACAACCGAGAGGAAGCCCCCTGTTATGCCGACGTTCCTTGGCAACAAAATCGCCCTGCGTGATTGGCGCGAGGCCGACCTGCCCGCGCTCGCCGCGTGGCTGCGCCCCGGCCATCGCTGGCAGGAACTCGACGGGCCATACTACCCCAAGCCCACGGAGGATGAGATTCCTGACGTCATTGCGTACTATCGCCAGCAGAGCGCGGCACCGCCAGAGCCACGCACCATGCTCGCCATCGCTGACCGCGCGACGGAGGCCCTGCTTGGCATTGTCACGTGGTATTGGGAAAGCGAAGAGACGCTGTGGCTCTCGCTGGGCATCGTCATCTATGATGACGCGCGGTGGGGGCACGGCATCGGTTACGAGGCGCTGGGGCTATGGGGCCACTATCTTTTCGAAGCCATGCCCGCCATCGTGCGGCTGGACCTGCGGACGTGGTCGGGCAACACCGGCATGATGCGCCTGGCCGAGAAGGTCGGCTTCCGCGAGGAGGCGCGCTTTCGCAAGGCGCGCATCGTGCACGGCCACTACTACGACGGCATGGGCTACGGCGTGCTGCGCGACGAATGGACCGCCCGCTATCCCAACGGTTTCGCCGCCAGTCTGGGATGATTGGGCACACCGCTTCGCTTCTCACTTATTTTTGTCATCCTTGACATCCCCCACTCGCCCATGCTATGTTATGCATGCGTAACGTTACGCATGCATAACATCACAAGCAAAGCGCGTTATTGCGGGATCGGTGCAAGAAAGGGATCGGGCATTATGGCAAAACCAATTGAGGCAGGCGCTGCGCGTTTGACGCTCGCGGTACGCGAACCCGTGCGAATGGATGTCATCTACCATGGCGCGCGTTTCATTACGGCGGAGTTTATCACCGCGACGGGGTTGCTTGTGGGGCTAGCGGTGTTGCAAGTGATACTCTTCATCCGTGGCCAACAAGCGTCACTGCACCTGCAAACGGCGATCCTGTTCGGCGTGCTGGCAATGAATTCTCTGACCTTCTTGTTGCTGACGCGGGAAGTCGCGCGGCGCATCGTTGGCGCAGCGCGCCCAGCCTATACGGGCGGGTGGATCGCTGTCTACACCATCGAGGCCGTGCTCTTGCTGTTGCTGCCAGGGGTGTTTCCGGTGCTGGCGCTGGCCCAGCGCCCACGCGGATAACGGATGCAGCCGGGCGAGCCGTGGGTGTGGCTCGCCCGGTGTGAGGGATGCTGACCATGATCGAGCACCATCCATGAAATATCAGGTGGCGAACCGTCTGCGCGAATTGCGCCAGGAACGCGGCTTGACGCAAGAGCAACTCGGGCACGAGCTTGGGGTGACGCGCCATACCATCCTCGCGCTGGAGGTTGGACGCTACGTGCCGTCCATCGAGTTGGCGCTGCGACTGGCGGCCTTCTTTGGCCGACCGCTCGAAGACATCTTCTGGCTGGTGCCAGAGGGCTAGTCAGCATCGCACAGGAGGGGACCATACATGGCAACATCTGAAGGCGAGCTGCGTGCCCGGCGCAACCGCAGCCGGGTGGCAGCGACGCTCTGCTGGGCGGGGGCAGGGGCGGGCATCGCGTTCCTGGTCGCCACGGTCATCAGTGGGCGGCTGACCATCATCAATTTGCTGGTGTTCTCGCTGGTCATCATCAGCCTCGGCGCGTTTGGCATCTTGGCGCTCAGCGGCGATCTCGTCTGGCGCGAGGCGGCGCTGGATGAAGGGCAACTCGCCGCCAGTCGGGGTGCCCAATCGCTGGCATTTTACGTCGGCTACCTGGGCGTCATAGGCTTGTGGATGAGCTACCTCTTCATGCCCGCATGGGCGTCACAGGTGACGGTGCACCTGGGCGTGCTGGCGTTGCTCATCACAGGTATGTGGTTCGGCGCGTGGACGTGGCAGCGCTGGCATGGCTAGCTCAGTGGTCGCCCAAAGTCTTGCGTCCAGTAGGTATGGTTGGTGATCTTACCGGGGTCGTTGGCGAGGTAGTAGTACCCGACGCCGACATCGACCACCTGGCAATTGAGGATGTTCTTGCGGTGCAGGTCGTTGGGCGGCGTCTCGATGAACCAGGCATCCACGGCATCCTCGGGCGTGGTCTGACCCCAGGCGACGTTTTCCTCGACGATGGCGTAGTGGTAGCCCGCCTTGTACATGCGGTCCCACGCGGTCGTGCCATCCGCGCTGTCATGGCCGACGAAGTCATGCAGGGCCATGTCTTCGCTGTGATATTCCGCCGTGCCCATGAGGATGGCGTTCATCTTCAGCGCGGGGCAACCATTCTGCGCGCGGTACATATTCGTGCGAGCGATGACGCGGTTGGCGAAATCTTGCACCTGGGTCGGCGTGCCGACGGGCGGGATGGCCGTCGGGGTGGGTCCGGTCGACGCGGGCGGCGGCGTGCCACCCTGACCGGGGCGGGCGGTGCTCACGCCCGCCCCCACGTGGCGCGTGAGGGGAATGTGGGTCTGGGCGACGGTGACGACGACGAACCCGATGACGGCGCAGACGACGAGATAGCTGAATATTTGGCGCAGACGCATGGCGGCGAGACATCCCCTTTGGTGCGGGTGGCACCGGATTGATCTCGCCTATCTTACCGAATTTCGGCAGAGGGGGCTATGAACCGCGTCACTTTTTGCGCGAACGCACCGCGTGGTGGGACCGCGTCGTCTCGCGCGGGACGAAGGGCAAGATGAGCGCTGGGCCACGCGGCACCGGGGGGGCTTCATCGGCGAGCAGGGCCAGCAGCGGCTCGTCGCCATCGTCTAGCTCGGCTTCGGCCATGAGCAGATCCTCAATGTCCTCGCCGCACTCATCGCAATAGCCCGGCAGACCGATCTGGAGCATCAGGGCTTCCATGCATTTGCGTTTGCGAAACTCCATGAGATCGATAATGTTGCTCATTGCATTCCCTCTGCGAGTACGCCCGTTTCCCTAGCCACCAGCGCACCCAAAACGGCATCGTCGCCGTTGGCCGTCACGCGCGTCCATGTGCGTGAGTGGCGCAGATCGCGCCCAGGCGGGATGGCGTCGCCGCGCAGTTCCACACGTAGATAGTTATCCGTCAGGCCCTCCCAGCCCCAGGGGCGGGGGGCCTCCCATAGCACCTCGACCGTTTGGCCCAGGTACGTGCCACGAAACGTCTCGGCCAGATGCTCGCTCAATGTCAGCAGCGCGTCGGAGCGGGCACGCTTGACCGCGTCGGGCACCTGGGGGCGCATGCGCGCGGCAGTCGTCCCCGCGCGCGGCGAATAGCGAAAGACATGCAGTTTGGCGAAGCCGACCTCCGCCGCGACGGCCAGGGTGCGCGACGCGTCATCCGCCGTCTCGCCGGGAAAGCCGACGATGAGGTCGGTGGTCAGCGCCAGGCCAGGGATGGCGGCGTGCGCGGCGACGGCGATCTCGCGGTACCGTGCCGTCGTGTAGCGGCGAGCCATCCGGCGCAGCACCGCGTCGCTGCCACTTTGCAGCGGCAGATGCAGGTGGCGGCACAGACGCGGATTCGCCCACAGCGCCAGCCATTCGGTGCGGAAGTCCTCGGGTTCCAGCGATGACACGCGGATGCGTGGGATGTCCGTCTCAGCCAGCAACGCGGTGAGCAGCGTGCCCAGGTCATCGCCCGTCGTGGGGTGATAGTCGCCCAGGTGTACGCCCGTCAGCACGATCTCTTGCAGCCCCGCCGCCGCCTTGCGTTGCGCCAGCGCCACGATCTCGCGGATGGCTCGGCTGCGCGAGGCCCCGCGCGCGGTGGGGACGATGCAGTAGGTGCAGCGGTTGTCGCAGCCATCCTGCACCTTCACCTGGGCGCGCGTCTTGCCCAGGATCTGCGCCAGCAGATGGTCATCGGCGTTGTCCGCCGCCGGAAAGATGGGCTGCACGGTCGGCGTGCCCGCGAAGATGGCATCGACCAATTCGTCTTTGCGCGTATTGGGGATGACCAGATCGACTCCAGGGAGCGCGGCGACGGCCTCGGGCGACACCTGGACATAGCAGCCGGTGGCGACCACCAAGCCCTCGGGCGCGGCGCGGCGGGCCTGGGCGAGCATCTGGCGCGACGAGCGGTCGCCCAAGTGCGTGACGGTGCAGGTGTTGACGACGCTGACATCCGCCGGGCCGTCGCTGGCGGCAGGCGACAGGCCACGCGCGACCAGCGCCGCCGCGATGGCTTCGCTATCCGCCTGGTTTACCTTGCAGCCGAGCGTCTGCACGCGAAAGGTGCGTGCCGCTGGGGCCGCTGTCGCCGTTTCGGTCGTCATGGCGGTGTGGCGTCGCCATCCTTTCCGCGCGGGTCACGCTTTCGTAACGTCTTTTGTGCGCATTCACTTTGACAGATTATGCGGCATTTGCCCGCGCGCGATCAAGTCGCTGCCAATATTGGTGTGGCGCATTCGATGGGAATCTTGGGCCATCTGTCGTATGCTGTAAGCGCATATCGCAACACAAGAGTGTGGGGGAAGAGGGGAAAATCGCATGCTTGTCGCGCTGCTGACCGATTTCGGCTTGACGGATACCTATGTGGGGGTCGTCCATGCGCTCATCGCGGGGATCGCCCCCGCCGTGCCGGTGGTAGACCTGACGCACGCCGTGCGCCCGCAGGATGTCGTGGGTGGTGCCTGGCTGCTGGCCACCGCCCTCCCCTATCTGCCGCCCGAGGCGGTAGTGCTGGCCATCGTCGACCCCGGCGTGGGCACGAAGCGCCGCCCCATCGCCCTGCGCAGTGGCACGCGCCTTTTCGTCGCGCCAGACAATGGGCTGTTGTCGCGCGTGCTGGGGGACGATAGCGAGATCGAGGCGGTCACGCTGGACCGCCCAGACTATTGGCTGCATGGCGGCGCGATCCCGAGCAGCACGACCTTCCACGGACGCGACATCTTCGCCCCGGTGGCGGCGCATCTGGCGGCGGGGGTGCGGCTGGCCGAGGTCGGCAGCGCCATCGACCCCGCGACCCTGACGCGCCTGGCGCTGCCCGCGCCCGCCTGGGAAGGGGAGGGGTTGCTGGGCCACGTCATCCACATCGATCATTTCGGCAACATCATCACGGATATCGGGCCGGATCTGGTGCCAGGGTTCTTTGCGGCAGAGCGCATCACGGCGCATGTGGGGCGGCGAGTGGTGCGGGCACGCGCCACGACCTTTGGCGAGGGACCGACCAGCGCGCCCTTTTGGTACCCCGATAGCTCGGGGCACGCGGCCATCGCCTGGCGCAATGACAGCGCGGCGCTGCGGCTGGGCGTGGGCGTCGGCACCACCGTGCGCGTGCAGGGCTTGCCCAAGAATGAGTGAGCGGATTCACAGCGATTTGTCACGCACAGCCAGACGCATCGTCATACAATGAGGAATGGATGGACTCACCAGACTCGACAGGGGGAAAGCATGCAACCTACGACCCTCCCCGCGCCACCTCGGACGCCCCCGGCGGGCGGCACCCTGGTGGTGCAGGTGCGCAACCTAACCAAACAATATGGCAAACGCTTGGCCGTCAATAATCTGAACCTTGACGTGTATCAAGGCGATATCTTCGGCTTCCTTGGCCCGAATGGCGCGGGCAAGACGACGACCATTCGCATGCTGTTGGGCCTCATCGCGCCGACCTCGGGGACGGTGCAGGTGCTGGGCCACGACATCACGACGCATGGCAAGACGATGCTGCCCCGCGTGGGCGCGCTGGTTGAGACACCCGCGCTCTATCTCTATATGACGGGCCACGACAACCTGCGCGCCGTCGGTGAGGCGCTGGGCGGCGTCAGCGAGGCGCGCATCCAGACGGTGCTGGGAATGGTCGGCCTGGCGGCACGGCAAAAGGACCGCGTCCGCACCTATTCGCTCGGCATGAAGCAACGGCTGGGCGTGGCGATGGCGCTGCTGAACGACCCCGCCATGCTGGTGCTGGACGAACCCGCGAACGGGCTGGACCCCGCTGGCATCGTCGAGATGCGCGAACTGTTGCGCGCCCTCGCCAAAGAGGGTAAGACGATCTTCATCTCGAGCCATGTGCTCGGTGAGGTGCAACAGTTGTGCACGCGCGTCGCCATCCTGAATCTGGGCCAGCTCGTCACCGAGGCGCGGCCCGAGGAGCTGACCCAGGGCAACGGGCAATTCATCGTCTTCGTCGAGGGTGCCCCCGCCGCGCTGGCGCTCATTCAGGCGCAGCCGTGGGGCCGCGCCGCGCAACTGGACGCGAACGGTGCCCTGCTGACTGCCGCGCCCGACGGTCGCGGGCGCACCCTGAATAAGTTCCTGGTGGATGGCGGCTTCGTCCCCGATAGCATCATCTATCAGAGCGAGAGTTTAGAGCAAGCATTCCTGCGCCTGACCCAAGGAGGTGCCCGATGAACGCGACCCTCACGACTGGCGCGAGCGTGCCTCAACCCGGCTTCATCGGTCTGGTACGCAGCGAACTCTTCAAGCTGAGCCGTCAGCGCCCCATCATCGTGCTGGCGATCGTCATCCCCATCGTGCAGATCCTCTACGGCCTCCGCACGATCATCTTCCTCGCCAATCTGCCGCAAGAGTTGGTGGATCGCGGATCGGCGGTGACGGTCTATCTCACGACCCGCGTGGGGCTTTCCGACATCCGGGGGTTGTTGGGCGTCTTCATCACCATCGTCGCGGTGATCGTGGTCGGGCTGGAATATCAGCAGGGGACCATTCGCGTGCTGCTGGCGCGGGGCGTCGGGCGGTTGCGCTTGCTGGGGGCGAAGGTCACGGCGATCGCGCTGGTGGGGCTGGCGGGCTTCGTCGCCATGCTGCTCATCATGTACCTGGCGATGTTCATCAGCTTCGCGCTGATCCACCGCAGCGGCGATTTCAGCCAGATCCCCGCCTACTATTTGGGGGATGTCACGCTGGACGGTCTGCTGGTGCTGCTGAATATGTTCGTCACGCTGATGCTCGGCGTCTTGCTGGGCGTGGTCGGGCGCAATCTGGCGCTCGGCCTCTCCATCGGGCTGCCATTTTTCATCGCCGAGAGCATCGTCAGCACCATCCTGCGGGTCGTCTCGTTGATCTCGCGCAACGATGTGTGGACGCACATCGGCACGTTCCTGCCCGGCGCGAACCTCTCGCAACTGGCATCAAAGCTCGTGCCCGATCACGGCCTACAAGCCTTCATCGCGGGCCTCTCCATCAATCTGCCCAACGACATGATCGATGGTCAACATGCGCTGACGGTGGTGATCGTCTACGGCATCGCCTTCACCGCCCTAGCGGGCTACCTCACCTGGCAGCGCGACGTGCTGCAATAGGCCCCACGAGGGCAGGTATCCGCCCATGGCCCGCGCCTCATTCCCCCGAAAGGGCGGTGAAGCGCGGGCCATGCTTCGCATCTAGCGCATATCGCCGTTTCCCCCGCCCACCGTCGCTAGCACACGGGTCTCTCGCATCGGCCTGCCGCGCTCTTGCCACTATTTCCCCCCTACGATCCTATAATGAGACGACAGCACCAATGAAGCGAGGACGACGATGCCTGATACGCCCCTGACCAAGCGACTCTATTTCGATGATGCCTATTTGCGTGAATTCGAGGCGCGCGTGGTAGCGCTGACCGCGTGGCAGGGCCAGCCAGCAGCGGTGCTGGACGCGACGGCGCTGTACCCCGAGGGCGGGGGCCAGCCCGCCGACCTGGGCACGCTGGGCGGCGTCGCCGTGCGCGACGTGCAAGAGGCTGATGAGGTCATCTACCACATCTTAGAAGCGCCGCTGCCTGCCAGCGTCGGCGACACGGTGCGCGGCACGGTCGCGTGGGCACGACGCTTCGACCATATGCAGCAGCACACGGGTCAGCACGTCATCTCCGCCGCGTTCTATCGCCTCTTTGGCGCGGATACCCTCTCGTGGCACCTGGGCGGCGAGGTCATCACCATCGACATCAACCGCACCGGCCTCGCGGATGCCGCCTTTGCCGAGGCCGAGGTGGCGGCGAACGAGATCGCGTGGCAAGACACGCCAGTCGTCGCGCAGGTGCTGCCCCCCAGCGAGATCGCCCGGCTGCCGATGCGCAAAGGCAGCGACCGCGAGGGCGACATCCGCGTGGTCAGTATCGGCGACTGGGACCGCATCGGCTGCGGCGGCACGCATGTCGCCAGCGTGGGCTGCGTCGGGGCCATTGGTCTGCGTCGCAGCGAAACCAAGGGCAATCTGACGCGCATCGAATTCGTCTGCGGTGCCCGCGCGCTAGCAGACTACCACATGAAGACCGCCACGGTGAACGCCGCCGTCGCCGCCCTGAAGGCCAGCCCAGAGGATCTCTTCGCCCAGCTCGAACGCGTGCTGACGCAATCCGACGAGCAACGCCGCGAGATCAGCGATCTACGCCGCAGACTGCTGGGCTACGAAGCCGAGGAACTGCGCGCCCAACCGGCTGGCAAAGTGGATGGCCGCGCCGTCATCTGCCAACGGCGCGACGCCCACGACGCCGATGCGCTGCGGTTCCTGGCGCAACGGCTGGCCGAGGGCGGCGCGGTGGCGCTGCTGGGGAGCGTCCACGATGGCAAAGCGCAACTCGTCTTTGCCTGCGACAAAACCGCCCCCCTCGACCTGAATGCCACGCTCAAGGCCGTACTGCCATTGGTCGGCGGACGCGGCGGCGGCCAGAAATCGCTGGCGCAGGGTGGTGGCCCCGAGATCGCCGGGCTAGACGCCGCGTTGGCTGCCGCCCGCACCGCCATTTTGGGATGAAGTGCGATTTGGTCTCGAACATGCGGGCATCGGTCACACGGCGACCTCACCCATGGACGACTCATGGTGTGCGGCATGAAAGGATTACTCCACAATGCAACCAGAGCAACTCACCCAGATCGAGCAAGAACTGCTACAGGCGCAGGAACACCTCGACTTGCAGATGGTGCGCTTCCCCGATGGCGACGTGCGCCTGACGCGCGTGCAAGACATCATCGATGGCCTATTCGCGCTCTATAATCGCGCCAAAGATAACCACGGCTCGGTGCAGCCCAGCCAGTTCAGCGATGGCCTCGATCAATTGCACGCCGAGATGCAGCAGGTAGACGACGCCGCATAGCACGCGGCGGGGACGCGACACGCAGGGCACGCAGACCAGGAAGAAAGACGCGGGTGAGGCGCGATGAAACCGCCTCGTGTCCCCTCTTCGCCTTCGTGGTCGGCGTGTCGCGTCCTATCGCGCTAATCTTCCGTGTGGCGACGACCCGCGCGGGCACCAGCGGGGATGTACCAGCAGTGCTTGCACTTGATCGCGTCGGGTTTGACGAAGGGGGGCGCGGGTTCGCCCGAGCCGATGCGGTGCGTGTAGAGCTTACGGTCGGCGGAGGTGAGGCAGCGCCCACTATCTAGCTCGAATTGCCAGCCATGCATGGTGCAGGTGAGGACGTTGCCATCTACCTGACCAAAGCGCGTCAGGTCGGCTTTCAGGTGCGGGCAGCGGCGCTGCACCTGGTAGCCCGCGACCTCGAAGAGTTGCTGATCGGTCGATTGCTCGGCGTAGTAGCCCTCCGCGTACTCCAGCCGCTCGGGGGAAAGACACTTGAAGAAGTTATAGACATATTCATTGTACGGCCCCTTGCGCTCGGCCTCGAAACGGCACGAGAGAAAGAGGGTATTGATCCAATCTACGGTGTGGTCGACGATCAAGGCCTCGATCAATTCTGGCGCGACCCGGAAGCGAAACTCCCATTCCTCACCCGTGCTCGCGCGCACCTCGCGGTTCTGGAAGTCGAGCACGATCTCTTGCGCGCCCAGTTGCAGTAAGATGCGCCCATTGATGCCCACGCAGGTCAGGTCGCCAATCGCCATCAGCGGCTCGAACCAGGCCTTCAGTTCCGCTAAGATGTCGACCTGCCCGCGTGGCAGTGCCGCCTTCATCGCGTCGATTTTGGGCTGGGCGCGCTGCTTGTATGCCGCCAGGTAGCCGTGCTTGTCGGTGAAGATCGCCGCCACTTGCTCCGCTGGCAGGGGATGCGTGACGGTGCAGCCCGCGCTGGTCAGCGACATCTGGCTGCCGGGGATCATCAGGCGGCCATTGGCGCGCCCATGCTCGGCGAGATAGTCGAGAAAGACCGTCTGATCGGGGAAGGTGTTGGTATCAGTGCGGTCGAAATCATTGAAGCCGTAGAGGTCGTCATCCAAGAAGCAGGGGGGGCCAGCGGAGGGCACGACATACGCGGCATCGACCTGTTCGGTGTAGCGCAGCGCACGGGCCAGCTCGTTCGCGCGTTTCTTCATGCTGAAGGTCTGCATCAGTTTCTCGGGATATTGGTACACCATCGGGTACCAGATCGCCCCAGAAAACTGCACGAAATGGGCATCATAGGGGCCGAGCCGCTTCACCAGGTCGAGATCGACCGGGCGCGAATCATTCTGATCATAGATGCGCACCTCGCCATCATCCACGATGATGCCCGAGTCGCCCAGCGGCCCATCTGTCGGCGCGATGGAGGCCAGCACCGCGATCTTCAGCCCGCCTAGATCTAGCAGCTCGCTATGCTTGGTGCGGATGAATCTCGTGAAGCCTAGGTCGCGGTAAGCGTCTTCCAGGGTGCTCAGCGGGAAGTCGGGCAAGATGACGGTCGCATCCTTCGCCACGTGTGCCCGCAGGAACTCGGGGTCGAAGTGGTCATGGTGGATGTGCGAGACGTAGAGGTAGGTCGGGTGCTCGATGCGCGCCAGATCCAGATCTTCGTTGCTGGGGAAGGGAAACCACGATGCGAAATACGCCGGATTGAACCAGGGATCGGTCAAGATGCTGCCATACGCCGTTTCGATGAACAGGCCAGCATGGCCGACGAACTGAATCTGCACGCGCGGGGGTCTCCTCGGGTGTTGTGGACGCTCTTCGCCCCCATTGTACCATCTCGGGGAAGGGCACACGTGCCGCGTCGCGGTCACTGCCGGTCGCGTCGCCTTGCTCTATGCGCCGCTGCGTCAGGCCAACGGTAACGCATTTTTGGCAATTCACCCCCGATATGGTATACTATCTGTGACGCTCGGAGAGATGGCAGAGCGGTTTAATGCGTCCGTCTTGAAAACGGGAGATGGTGCTGAATCATCCGTGAGTTCGAATCTCACTCTCTCCGCCCCACACCTCGCCTCAACCCCCTTTTTTGTGTGCTGGTTGTGTTATCGCCCTGCACGCCAATGTTTGCACTCGATGTCATCCCTGGGCATCCGCCGCCCCTGGTAGATGCACGATCGTGAGCGGTCCCGGTGTGTAGTCGCGCAGCGCATCGGCGACCACGCTCCGGTGGCAGGTGTTGGGGTGCTGCTCGACGCACATCAGGCATACGCGCTCGGTCTGCACCAGGTGCGCCGCCCGCTCGAGGCTGGCATCTTGCGTGGTGATATGCTCCGCGAAATGGGCCAGGAAGGCCGCGTAATCTTTATCCAGCGCCAGTTGCCGCCGCAGAGGTGCTGGGCTGCCCAATCCGCGCAGATGCTCATAGCTGATGCCTGCCTGCGCCAATGCCAACCGCAAGCCATTTTTCGAGAAGCCCGGCTTGCGG
The DNA here is from genome assembly GCA_038234855.1 of Ktedonobacterales bacterium. Classification (GTDB taxonomy): domain Bacteria; phylum Chloroflexota; class Ktedonobacteria; order Ktedonobacterales; family JACDGC01; genus JACDGC01. Next base: position 18,973 of record JBBQSR010000005.1, read on the forward strand.
CTGAGCGGCGTCATGCGGATGTCGAGCAGCAACGTGATGTCGGCCTGATGTAGCGCGTCGATGAAGCTCTGCGGGGTGTGACCCGAATAGCCAATGGTGTACACAATCGCGGCGGGATGTCCCATGTATGATGCTCCGAGTGATAGGTAGAGGCGCTGTTCACCTGCGAGAGCATGCGACTCTCGTATTCCATGCTCTCTCTACTCCCCATACACCCCATTCTGCAACGGCGTCAACAAACGGGTAATACGCTTTGCGAGCGATAGGGCGTTGTGCCTCGCTGCTGCCGTGTCAATGGCGTGAAGTCACCGCTGACAAGCTCGGGCAGCGGCACGAGGAGGGATACAGCAGGTGTTCATCCTGCTGATTGATAGCATAAAAAAAAAGTTTGACAAGAATTGCTAGAGGTAGCGCGCGGCATCGGAGCGACCGCATATATCACAGGGGCGGTCGCTCTGGCGCGATGGTCGTTGGCGCTACACCATAAAGACGATGCCGTTTTCCACAGCGTCGGTGCGATTGCGCCCACAGCGACTCATATACGTTGACCGTAAGCAAGATAATACGGAGATACGAATCGATTCGTCGCGATATCCTGATGCGCTTGGCTCATCACCGTATTGAAGGTCGTGGCATCGGTCATCCCACGAGACACCAAAATGGGACGGAATGTCTGAAATAGGGCATCGTATTGCGTTTCCGCCATCCCGCCCAGCCGTCCACCATATTGGCCAATGGGAATGGAGATATCGCGATAGGTCATATTTCGTAAGCCTGCTTGGCTAAGCAGGTCGCCAATCCGTTCACCAATGGTGATATCGAGGCCCCGCATTTGGGTCGCACCCCGCATCCAACTGTGTAATTGCTGCAATGCGGGTGTATTGCTGGGGACGGGGGCCGCTTCGACGAGTTCGACCCATTCCCCTGGTCGGGTGACGCGTACCAACTCGCGCACGACAGTCGGCCAGGCTGCCCCAGGAATGGCCCCCATCAACAGCCGCTGATGCACGAAATCAAAGCTAGCATCTGGGAAAGCCAATCCCTTGAGCACATCGCCCTCGACGAACATGCAATTTTCGGGTTGTCTTTCTAAGAGCGCGTTCTGTCGCTCTGCTGGGGCCTCGATATCCAAGCTAAAAATGTTGGCCTGGGGAAACTGCTGAGCCATTTGAATCGCCCATCGCCCGGTGCCACTGCCCACATCAAGGATGTCGCGCGGATGGCCGATGGGAGCCAAAAAGTTGGTGTGCAAAAAAGAGTGCAGCATATAGTGCTGAAAGTCCAGGCGATTGATTTCCCCGAAATCCTTGGGCAAGATATACGGTACGTCGGTCGCGTAGCGGCGACCACCCAAGAAGACGCGACGGTTTGCAGGGGCCGACATGGTCACCGGGATATCTTCCTGCCGTCGCTGTCAAAACCACCGCATATCTCAGCCTCCTTGCTGCACCAGTTATTGTCGTTTTCACCATAGCATCGCTGTCAAGGCAGGATGGACCGTCACAAAAACCAGCGACCACAACGCGCCCATTCTCGCCACCAGCGGTCATCGCACCGCTGGCGGCATCCGGCGTCTCGTGCTACCCACGGCATTTAGGGCCAGGAAGCCAGCCATATCTGACGCTTAGTACCAGCACTGCCATTAAAAAACCGAACGGATCGTGCCGCCATCAACGCGCATCGTTGCTCAGCTGATATAATGCGCCACTGGGCTGGCGAGATACGCGACCGCTGAAGCAATCTCTTCTGGTCGCCCAAAACGGCCTACATTATTGGGAGCGATGGCCTGCGCGGCCTTGATTTCAATTTCCTCCGGCGTCCCATTCCACCCATACGTCTGTGCCATATGCATGAGCAGTGGCCGCCTTTCCTCGGTGAGGATGGCGCCGGGAACCACGACATTAGAGGTCACAACAGTACCCTGTAATTCACGCGCGAGGGACACCGCCAGATTGTGACGCGCCGCCAAGGTGGCACTGTAATGTGGTCCGTCCGCCTGTGGTTGCTGCGCCAAGCCGCCACCAATCTGGATCACGCGCCCCCATGCCGCTCACGCATCTGTGGCACCAAACGCTGGATCATCCGCACAGCCGAGATGACGTTGTTGTTGTACGTCTGCTGCCACTCTTCAGCCGTTGCCGCCATCCATGATGTACGAGGTAGGACGCCAGCATTGTTGACCAGAATGTCGATAGCGCCGCCCGAAAGCATCGCATTGGCGGCCATATCGGCCCCCGCATCGGTGGAGAGATCGCCCAGCACGACCTCCGCTTTCCCTCCGTTGGCGCGGATCGTCTCGGCGACAGCGTTGGCACGCGTTGCATGGCGACCATGTACGATGACAGCGGCGCCCTCCGCCGCGAGCATCTTTACCATCGCCGCACCCAGCCCCGAACTCGAACCAGTCACGACCGCTCGCTTCCCGGCCAGTTGTAAATCCATGGTGTTCTCCCTTACCCTTTGTTTGGCTGTTCGCAGGCACTATACTCGTATATCTATGGTATGGTGATGGAGATCCGAGAACAAGATGAGCACTGATCATAGGATTATCACTCCTCGTTTCAAGTGACCCGCGATGCGGCATTGGGATGAAAGCGGTGGAGATGGAAAGTCAGCGGCAACAGCAAAAGTATTGGTTACAGGAACTAGGAGATTTTTTGCGGACACACCGGGCACGCATTTTACCTGAAGATGTGGGACTGCCACGAGGAAGCCGGCGCAAAACCCCTGGACTCAGACACGCCGAAGTGGCGCAGATCGTGGGGGTGAGCGTGGATTGGTACACGTGGTTAGAGCAGGGTCGCCCCATTACGCCATCAACACAGGTCCTAGAGCGATTAGTCCAGGCGTTGCGTCTAGATGCGAGCGAACGTAGCCATCTCTTCCTCTTAGCCCAGCAACAGCCACCGCCGACACGCATTTCGGTGACGGAAAGCGTGAGTCCAGCGTTACAACGCTTCCTCGATCAGTTCGGTGCTTGTCCGGCCTTCATCTCAGGTAGACGATGGGATAGCCTGGCGCGGAACGACGCCGCATGCGCGGTCTTTGGGGATCACCGCCTTGTGCCTCCGCGCGAACGCAATACCATCTGGGGCGTCTTCACCAATCCGCTGGCCCGACAATTCATCGTTGATTGGGAAGAAGATGCGCGTCATCTGTTAGCGCAATTCCGGAGCAGTTGTGCGCGTTATCCAGACGATCCCCAGTTGACCGAATTGCTCCACGATCTCATGCTGGCCAGCCCGGAATTTCGGGCCTGGTGGCCTGATCATGAGGTATATGGTGGCCAAGAAGGGCGAAAAACGCTCAACCATCCACGGGTAGGGTATCTGATGTTTGAGCGGCTCACCTTTCAGGTGTACGACACGCCCGATCTCAAAATCATTGTGTATACCCCCTTAGCGGAAACCGATACGTCTCGTAAAGTGGAGCACCTGCTCGCTCAATGGTATGAACACAACACGCGCGGGCATCTTCCGCCAAAAGGGGCACAGTAAAAATGAGAACATCGAAGGCATAGGCAATGTAATGAGTGCATCTTGTGTTCACCGACGATATCGACGTTTACTTTCAATTTCGCATGGATGCCTTCTCGCAAAGTTGAGTCCAGAAAGTGCTGTAAATTAACCAAGACAAAGAGGGCTTGTCCCGACTGGTAGGCTGGGAGTTGCAAGACAACCAAACGACCAGGAAGGAACAAGCCATGAATCAGTACCAGCTTACGGTAGATAGCGAGCAGTTGCAAAACCTCTTTCACGGGAATGATCAGCTGGCAACCTTGGTCGAGGAAATTCTCAATCAGATCCTCGAGGCGCAAGTGAGCGAGCAGTTACACGCCGAGCCTTACGAGCGGAGTGACCAACGACAGGGGTATCGCAACGGCTACCGGAGCCGCCAGCTCACGACCCGCGTGGGGGCGCTCACCTTGCGCGTCCCGCAAGTGCGCGCCGGGGAGTTCTCTACCGACCTATTTGCGCGGTATCAGCGCAACGAACAAGCCTTGGTCTTGACCCTCATGGAAATGGTCGTCCAAGGCGTCTCCACGCGCAAAGTGGCGGCGATTACCGACGCCTTGTGCGGCAAGGAGTTCAGCAAGTCGACGGTCTCAGCGTTGTGTCAGCATCTCGACCCGCTGGTGCAGGCGTGGAAAGACCGCTCCCTGGCGGAGCAGGCGTATCCGTTTGTGGTGGTCGATGCGCTCGTCATTCGGGTCCGGGAAGAGGAGCGCGTGGTGGCACGCAGTGCCCTCATTGCCACCGGCATCTCGCAGGAAGGCCATCGGGAACTCTTAGGCTTGCACATTGGCTCCAGCGAGAGTGAGGCCAGTTGGGGCGCCTTCTTTGCGGAACTCACCCGCCGCGGCCTGCATGGCGTTGACCTCGTGGTCTCCGATGATCATGCGGGCTTGGTCAAGGCCATTCGCCAGCACTTCCAAGGCGCCGTCTGGCAGCGCTGTCAGACCCATTTTGCCCGCAACCTGCTGAGCAGCACTCCTGCCGACCTGCAGCGCGAGGTCTTGGCGCACCTGCATGCCATCACCCGCGCTCCCGACCTGCCCACCGCCCGGCATCTGCGCGACCAGTTCCTCACCGACTATCGGGCGCGTGCGTCGGCCGCCTGTGCCAAATTGGATGAGGCTTTCGACGACATCACCGCCGTCCTCGCCTTGCCCTTGGCCTACCGCCAACGCCTCCGCACGACCAATGGCCAAGAGCGCTTGAACCAAGAGATTCGTCGTCGCGAACGGGTGATTCGCATCTTTCCCAACACGGCCTCGGCGGTGCGCTTGATCGGCGCCCTCTTGAGCGAGTATCATGACCAGTGGGCCACCGGGAAGAAATACTTCGACATGACCGCTTACCAGCAATGGCAAGCCCGTCCTCTGCAAGCCGTCCTCCCGTCTATGGCCTGACTGCTCATCTCCCAGCTACCTTGCGTAATTTACCGCACATTCTGGACTTGATCTAGACTTTGAAGAAATACTACAACACTCCTCATTGTTTGATTATCCTAAGGGGGCCTTCGCCGATGGGACCAAAGATTTTGATAGGAGGCAATGGAAACCGAGTGATTCCATTAGCTACCCAATATGCTGATCGTTGGAATACGATCGTAGGCAAACCAAAAAATGATAAAAATGCATGATGATGCAAATAGTAAAGTATGAGGAAGGATTGAGGGCTGTATGCAACTGCTACTTAACTGCCGAGTGGAACCACATCATCTTGCAATATGGGAAAATCGCTTCACCCAACGCTCTGCGCCGTTCTTTTTGACTGATGAGTTACATACTCTGCTGCCGCCTCATATCGTGCAGTATACACGAGCGGAGATGGGCGAAGATTTCGTTGATCTATCATTGGATGCTA